>SCUN01000054.1 GCA_004297655.1 Acidobacteriota bacterium
AACCCCGGCTGGCGGCGAAGCAGGCGAAAGGCGTGGCGCACGTCCAAGCCGAGGCCGGCCCATCGCGACGCCGACGCGGGCGCCGAGGCGAGCAGCGGGTCGCGGCGCGCGCGGCGCGGGCCCGCGGTGCCGCGCGCCCAGCCATCGATCAGCGCGCGGACGTGGGCGTCGGCGGCCGCGGTCGTATCGCCCTCGGCGCGGCGCTTCTGCCATTCCGCGTCCGCGTGCTGCGCCATTTCCTCGACCACGTCATCGTCCACGCGGCGCCGCTCGAGGTCGAACGCTCGCCGAATCTCGTCTCGCCAGCTCATGGCCTAGCCTTTCTGAAAACCGGCCACGCGATCGATGGCCAGAAAGAAGTTCTGCCAAACGGTGCGTTCCGCCGCGAGCCGCTTCCGGCCCGCGGGCGTGATGCGGTAGTAGCGGCGGCGGCGCTGGCCCACTTTCTCGACCCATCGCCCTTCGACGAGCCCGGCGTCTTCCAGGCGGTAGAGCGTCGGGTAGAGCGACGGCACGTGGTAGCTGAGCGCGCCATGCGAGCGCTGCTCGATGAGCTGCGCGATTTCGTAGCCGTGGCGCGGCCGCTCTTCGATGAGGGCCAGGATCAGGATGTCGGCCGAGCCCTTCTTCAGTTCCTTTGAAACGCGATCGTTACCCATATGTGGATTACCAGTATATCAAGCCACACGTCACAAATCGGACGTCACCACACCCACACCTGTGACGTGTGACTTCAAATTTGATTAGGATGGCAGGAGGATGTCCGTGCTCCCCGCGTTCCGCCGAAACGCTGTTCATGTTCGAACAGGTCTCGCGGGCCTCGGCGCCGACGCGGGTCCGCTCCAGATCGACGGCGGCCAGATTCGCGACGCCAACCAGATGGAGCGCTTTAAACAGCTGGCCATCCCGGTTCGGCGAGCCCTGAAAGCCACCGACCGCGTGTCGTTCGCCGGCGCGCTCGCCGAACTGAAGACGCTCCGGCCCGCCGACGCCGTCGCGGCGCAGTGGACCGCTCTCGAGGCCGAACTCAACGGCACCGTCAATCTCGGCGGCCGCAAGCTGCAGCGCCGCCTGGTGCTCGAGGGTTTTCTGAACGCCGCCGCGTTCTACAACCAGCTCGAGCACGACCGCGCGAGAAGCCACGACCGCGCGGACGAATACGACAACTTCATTCAGGAATGGGGCACGGCCGCCGAAAGCCTCGGGGCGCAACTCGCCGAGGACGCCGCGCGCGTGATCGTCGCGCTGGATGGTGAAATCGCGGCGGCGTTGGGCGAGCCCGAGATCCTGCCGCCGCCAGAAAAAACGCCGCCGCCGCCGCCGGATCCGAAAGAGCCGCTCTGGAAGCGGATCTGGATGTTGATCAAGCCGGACTCTACCCCTTGAACATGTTCTTCACGACGAACCAGACGTTCGCGGGCCGTTCGCCGAGCCGCCGCATGTACCACGGGAACCAGAACTCGCCGTAGCTGATCAGGCACCGGATCTTCACGCCCGCTTTCGCGAGCTCGTGCTGACGCGCGGAGTTGATGCCGAAGAGCATCGCGAACTCATAACGCTTCGGATCGATCTTCCGCTCCGCGATGAGCGCGCGCAGCCGTTCCTGCAGCGTGACGTCGTGCGTCGCGATGTGCAGCAACGCGCCCGGCTTGTTCGCGTCGTCTCTGAGCAACCGCTCACAGTTCTTGTAGTACTGCTCGTCCACCCGGCTCTTCTCGGGGAACGCGACCGTCGGCGGCTCGAGATACGCGCCCTTGACCATGCGCACGAGCGCGCCCATCGCGACCAGATCTTCGAGGTCCTTATCCGTGCGAATGAGATACGCCTGGATCGCGACGCCGACATTCGCCGATTGCGGACGCAGGCGCTTGTAGAGCGCGAGCGTGCCGTCGACGTACGGCGAGCTCTCCATGTCGAGCCAGAACAGCACGTTCTGCTGCTCGCAGGCGCGCAGCAGCTTCATGCAGTAGTCGAAGCACTTCTCCGGATCCTGGTCGTAGCCGAGCTGCGTCGGCTTGATCGAGATCTGGGTGTCGATGCCGGCCTGCTTCACGAGCGCCAGCACCGACATGTAGTGATTGAAGACGTCGTCGGCTTCTTTAAGGTGCGTGATGTTCTCGCCGAGCCGCGTCAGGATCGTGTTGATGCCCGACGGTTTCAGTGCGGCGGCCGCCTGAATCGCGTCCTCGACCTTCTCGCCGGGCATGAACTTCTTGACCGACTTCTTCACGAACCCGGTGCGCATCGCGCGCTCCCGCAACCAGGCGTTGGTCGACGCCCACAGCAGGGCCTTTCGCATGACGGACATGGTTAGTGCCCCGAGCCGGCGACGGTGAGCGGCTTGACGGCGCCGCGATGGCACGTGAAACAGGTCACCTTGGGCTGATCGGGCAACGCCGGATCACCCACGCCCTGCAGATACGTCGCGTTGATGTCGGCGGTCATCTTGATCATCTTGCGCGCGATCTCCTTCTTCGGATTGTCGTCCGACGCGCGCTGCGCCATGTCTTCGACATGGCAGTGATCGCACTTCACGCCGAGGGCGGCCGTGAATCCGCGCATCGTCGCCGTCAGCACCGGGCGGGCGATGTCCTTCGGCAGTACTTTGAGATTCTGCGGCGGCGCGCCGCCTTGACGACCGGCGCCGGCCGGCGGCGGAGTCTGCTGCTGGCCCGCGACGCGGGCACCGGCGACCACCAGGCCGCACACCATCACTGTTGTCAGAACTGCGAAAGATCGGAACGAGCGCATCGCGCCTCCTTGAAGAGAGACGCAATTATAGGCCCTCCGCCGGGATCAGTCGCCGCGAAGCGTTCGCGCGGGATCGAGCTTCATCGCGCGGACGGCCGGCGCCGCAACGGCGAGGATAGACACGGCCAGTACCGTGAGCGTCACCACTATTAATGTGGCGGGATCGTGGGGGCTCACGCCGTAGAGCACGGGCGCGGCGAGCTGCCCGATCACCAGACCGAGCAGCAGTCCGGCGCCGGCGCCAATGGCCGTGACCTTGAGTCCGTCCGACAGGACCATCCGGCGAATGCCCGACGGATCCGCGCCGAGCGCCATCCGCACGCCGATTTCGCGGGTGCGCTGACCAACCGAATAGGAAATCACGCCATACAGGCCGCCGGCGGCGAGCGTCAGCGCGAGCACCGCGAATCCGATGAAGAGGCCGTTGATGATCGTCGTGCTCGACATCTCATCGCGTTCGATGTCTTTCACCGTTCGCAGGTTGGAGATCGGCACCGCGCTATCGAGCCGCCGCATTACCGCGCGCAGATCCGGCGTTCGATCGGCCGGCGTCGAGGCGCGAACGAGCGCCGTCATGTCCGCCCTGGGCCACTGCGCGAACGGCACATAGACCTGCGGACTGGTGACGGTGATGTTCGGCGCGCGCGTGTCGGCGGCCACACCGACGACGGTCACGGCCCGCTTCGGTTCGTTGCGGCCTGCGAGCGTCACCTGCCGGCCGATCGCCGGCGCCGCGCCGCCGAAGTACTTGTCGGCCGCCGTGCGATTGATGATCGCCACGGGTTGCGAAGCCGCCGCATCGGCGGCGCCAAAGCCGCGGCCGCCGACGATGTTGACGCCGGCGGTGCGGAAGTAACCGGGCGTCACCGCGTACCACGACGCCCACGGCACGTCGTTGTCGCGGCCGCCGAGCGCGAGTCCCTCGATCTGCCGCGTCACTTCGCCATCGAATACCGGGAGGTGACTGATCACCGCGGCGGCGCTGATGCCGCCGACTTCGGACAACGCCTGCGACAGCGACGCCGCGAATCGCGCGCGCGCTTCGTCGGTCGCGTAGCGATCGGCGGGCAACTCGAAGCGGAAGGTGGCCATCTCGTCCACGGCGATGCCGGTGTCGATGCGATTGAGGAAGAGCATCGATTGAACCGCCAGCGTCGAGACCACGAGCAGCGAGAGCGCCAGCGCGACCTGGCCGGCCACGAGGATGCTGCGGCGCCGCTTCGACCCGCGGCTTCCGCTGGTTCGGCTGTCCCGCAAGGTCTCGGCGCTCGTGGACCGGCCGGCCGAGAGCGCCGGCAGCAGGCAGAAGATCAGCGGCGTCACGAATGAGATCGCCGCGACGAAGACGAGCACGTAGCCGTCGATCGCGATCGTCTTCATGAACGGCTCGTAGGCAACGGCGTTGATCGTCTTCAGGCCCGCATGCGCGAAGCCGAGGCCGAGCGCGCCGCCGGCGAGGCTCAGCACCAGGCTCTCGGCCATCATCGGCCGAACCAGCTGCGCGCGCGAGGCGCCCAACGCCTGTCGCACGGCCAGATCCACGCGTCTCGACACGAGCCGCGCCATCACGAGATTCGCCAGGTTGGCGCACGCAATCAGCAGCACGAAGCCGACGACGATCGCGAGGAGCAGGAGGATGAGCCAGGTGTCGTTCGATGTCATCGCCGTGCGGGTCGATACCGCGCCGGCGGTCCAGTCGTGATGCGTGGCCGGATACGAAGCCGCCCACTGGCGGCTGAGACCTTCGACTTCCGCGTTGGCGGACGCGATCGTGGCGCCCGGCGCAAGCCGGCCGAGCACGCGCAGCGTGCGGGCATCGCGGGCGCCGTTCGGGTCCACCGGCATCGGCGTCCACATGTCGATCAGAGACAAGTTGCCGAGCTCGAGGTCCGACGGCATCACGCCGACGACCGTCAGCGGCTTGCCGTTCAGGAGAAGTTGCCGGCCGATGACCGACGGATCCGATTGGAAACGGTCCTTCCAATAATGATTGGCGAGCACGGCTGCGATCGGTTGGCCCGGCTCGCCGTCCTGCGGTTGGAACAGCCGGCCGATCACGGGCCGCATCCCCCACACGTCAGTGAGATTCGCGGTTCCCCGAATGATGGTGACGCGCTCCGGATCCTGCTGGTGGCCGGTGAGCGTCGCCGACGCGTTCTCGTAGCCGGCAACTGCTGTGAAGCTCTTCGCGCGTTCGCGCAGGTCGACGAGATCCGGCATCGACAACTGGCCGCGGTCGATCTGCCGCGGCGCATTGAGCGATCGCACCCATCCAAGCCCGTCAGGGTTCGCGATCGGCAGCGGGCGCACGACCAGCGGACTGGCGAGGCTGAAGAGCAGCGTGTTCGCGCCGATCGCCAGCGCGAGCGTGAGAATGGCGATCGCGCTGTATCCCGGCGACCGGCGCACGGTGCGACCCGCGAGACGAAGATCATTCAATAGGCTGTTCATCGTTGTTCCAAAAGTAAGGCCGACTGGTTCCGAAGTCGGCCAGGCCCGCCGCCGCGAAAGATGCCACGCCCCCGCAATCGCCTGACGCCAGTACGCTCTCCACGCACGCCACCGCCCGCGCGTCTGATCGCGGACAAAGCGCTCATCGAGATCGCCGAGCAGCGATTCGCGGAGCGGCTCCGCCACGAACATCGCGACGACGAGCGCCGCCATGCGTGGAGGTTTCACGGCTTCAGCTCCGCGACGTTCTTCATAACTTCAGCTCCGCTTCGAGGCCGTCCGTCATGTTGCGGAGCGCCGCGACCGATTGCCTGAGCGCGCGATGGCCCGCCGCCATCAACTTGAAGTGTTTCTTGCGGCGCCCGCCCCGCTCCGCCGTCGGCTCGCCGAACCGGCTCGCGACGAGGCCCTTGTCTTCGAGCCGTTCGAGCGTCTTGTAGACGGCGCCGAGCGACACGTCGCGGCCGGTGCGCGCCGTGATGTCGTCGCAAATCGACACGCCGTACGGCTCGCCGCCCTCCCGCGCTAATCGCGTCAGCGACAGCAAGACCAACTGTTCGAAATCGCCCAGGATCATCTCCATGGCGATATGTTAGACGATGTCGAGGTTATCGAGGTTCGATCGAGAGAGCGAGGTCCAGCGCCGGGGCCGAATGCGTGAGGGCGCCGACCGAAATATCGTCCACGCCGGTCTCGGCGATCGCCCGCACACGGCCGAGCGTCACGCCCCCTGACGCTTCGAGACGAGCGCGGCCGCCGACCAGTTCCACGGCCGCGCGCATTTCGTCGAGCGTCATGTTGTCGAGGAGAATCCGGTCGGCGCCGGCAATCAGCGCCGCCTCGACCTGCGGCAGCGTGTCCGCTTCAACCTCGACCTCCGCGCCCTTCGGGAGCAACCCGCGGACGCGCGCCACGGCGATCCCGACATCCCCGACCGCGGCGAGATGGTTATCCTTAATAAGAGCCATCTCCGACAGGTCCATCCGGTGATTCGCGCCGCCGCCCATGCGCACGGCGTACTTCTCGAGCGCCCGCCACCCCGGCGTCGTCTTGCGGGTGTCGAGGATGCGCGCGCGTGTGCCGCGAACCGCGTCCACGAACGCCGCCGTGAGCGTCGCGATGCCCGACAGACGCTGCAGGAAATTGAGCGCGACGCGCTCGGCCGACAGCAATCCGCGCGTCGTGCCGTCGATCACCATGACGACATCCCCGGCGCCCACCACCGCGCCGTCTTCGGCCAGGACGGCGATCTCGCACCGCGGATTGAGCAAACGAAACGCGACCCCGGCCGCTTCGGTTCCGGCGATCACTCCGGGCTGACCGGCGGCAATCGTCGCCCGTCCCCTCGCCTCCGCCGGCACAATCCCCTTCGTCGTCACATCATCGAACGCGCGATCTTCGTCGAGCGCGGCGCGCACGAAGCCGACGAGGTCGGTCATCGCGAAGCGCTCAGTTCGAGCTCGGTGGACGGCGAGCCGCCGATCGTGACCATCCGCTCGATCGCCACGCGCGCGCGCGACGCGATCGCCGGCGGCACCGTCACGCGATGCGTCATGGTCTCGAGCGCATGCAGCACTTTCGGCAGCGTCGTGAGCTTCATGAACGAGCACTCGGCTTCAGCGCTCGCCGGAAGGAACGTCTTCGAAGGATGCATCAGCCGCAGCCGATGCAGAATGCCGGTTTCCGTCGCGACGATGAACGAAGACGAGGGCGATTCGGCTGGGCGACGCATCATCCCCTCGGTCGAGAGCATGTGCGCGTCGAGGCTGTCCACGTCGCCCGCCGAGATGGCTTCAACCACGTTCGTCGAACAACCGCACTCCGGGTGAACGAGCAGCTCCGCGCCCGGATGCGAGGCGCGCTGTTTCGCGAGCGACTCGGGCGTGATGCCGGCATGCACGTGGCACTCGCCCATCCATACGCGGATGTTCTCGCGGCCGGTCACGCGGCGCACGTGGGCGCCGAGAAAGAAGTCCGGAAGAAACAGAATCTCCTGCGACGCGGGAATCGCGTTGACGACGTCGACGGCGTTGCCCGATGTGCAGCAGTAATCGCTTTCGGCTTTCACCTCGGCCGACGTGTTGACGTACGACACGACCACGGCGCCCGGATGCTCGGCCTTCCAGCGACGGACGTCTTCGGCCGTAATCGTGTCGGCGAGCGAACAGCCGGCGCCGAGGTCCGGAAGGAGCACGGTCTTGTCGGGCGAGAGAATCGCGGCAGTTTCCGCCATGAAGTGGACGCCGCAGAAGACGATGACCCTGGCGCTCGTCCGGGCGGCCTCGCGGCTGAGACCGAGGGAATCACCGACGAAATCGGCCGCGTCCTGGACCTCCGGCCGCTGGTA
The DNA here is from genome assembly GCA_004297655.1 of Acidobacteriota bacterium. Lineage (GTDB taxonomy): Bacteria > Acidobacteriota > Vicinamibacteria > Vicinamibacterales > SCN-69-37 > SCUN01. The sequence continues at coordinate 7,550 of SCUN01000054.1, forward strand.
GTTGTGCGCGAGGATGACGGCGCCGCGCTCCCGCGCCAACACGCGGACCCGTTCCGGTAAGTGCATCCTGCTAGTTTAATGAATTGCAAAATCGCTCTATCGCAAAATGGCAAGATTCCAATCTTGCAATCTTGAATTGAAGCGATCTTGCGATCCTCATGTTTGTTCTGAGGCAGGCAGTTCCGGAACACGGGGAACGACACGTGTGAATTCGCCCCGCTGGAGCAACTCCCGGCCCTTGCCGCCGCGGCCGGTGACGCCGTACTTTGCGGTGCTGATCGACTGTTCGGCGCCGCGCGTGGTCTCCACCGTCAGCAGGTCGCGATCGCCGGTCGAGGCGATGAAGCCCAGCAGCCGGTCGTCCTGCTTCTGCAGCTTGATCAGGATGACGCCGCGGCCCGGGCCGGAGAGGAAGTTGATCTCGTCGAGCTTGCAGATCATCGCCCGCGCCTGGCGCGTGGCCGCGATGACGATCTCGCTCCCGGTCACCTTCTCGACGCCGACGATCTCCGCGTCCTTGCCGGCGCGCGCGTAGCGCCGTCCGGCGCGCGTGCTCGGCTCGACGAACCCTTCAAGCGAGAATCGCATCGCGTAGCCATCGCTCGACACGCCGACCGCGTGGACCTTCGGCGGAGTCTCGGGCTTCGTCGTCTTGATGTCGCCGACCTGCCGCGGATCGAGGCTGAGCGCGGCGACGATCTTCTCGCCGTCTTTCAACTTGAACAGCTTCTGAATCGGATCGCCGTAGCCGGTCGACGCCGGGATGTCCGCGATCTTGGCCGTGTACGCCGCGCCGAAATTCGAGAAGAACACGACGGTCGCCTTCGTGCTCCCCGGCATGACCGCCAGCACCGCGTCGCCTTCGCGCGTGCGGGTCGACGCGATGTCCTTGATTTCCTTCTGCCGCTTCACCCAGCCGTCGCGCGTGACGATCACGACGTTGTCTTCGTCGATGATGAAGTCGTCGGCGCTGTACTCGGTCTCGACGACATCCTTGGCGATTTCCGTGCGGCGGTCGTCGCCGTACGTCTTCTGGATCAGCTCGATCTCTTCGCGGATGATCTTCCAGCGATCGACCTTGCTCTTCAGCAGCGCGCCGATTTCTCGCGACCGCTTGCGGCGCTCGGTCAGCTCCTTCTGGATCACCAGGATCTCGAGCCGCGCCAGCCGGTAGATCTTCAGTTCGAGGATCGCGTCGGTCTGCTCGGCGTCGAGCTTGAAGCGCGCCATGATCTTGTCGGCCGCGTCCTGCTTGCCGTCGGACTTTCTGACGATCTTCAGAATCTCGTCAAGGGCATCGAAAACCGTCTCGAATCCCTCGAGGATATGAATGCGCTTCTTCAGCGCCGAGAGTTCGTACTCGAGCCGGCGCGTGACGACGTGGAATCGGAAGTCGAGGAAGTGCCAGAGGATGTCGTGCAGCTCGAGCCGCTCGGGCTTGCCGACCGCGGGGTTCTCGGTCGGAATCAGGCACGTGAGGTTGACCGGGAAGTTCGACTGGAGCGGCGTGTTCTTGTAGAGGTACGCCATCACGAGATCCGGATCCGAGTCCTTCTTGATCTCGAGCGCGATCCGCACATCGTCTGTCGAGAGATCTTTCACGTCGAGCAGGTGCGGGAGCTTGCGTGACAGGGCGACGTCGGCGATGCGCTCGATGAGCGTCGCCTTGTTGACCATGTACGGCACGCTCGTCACGAAGATCGTCTTCCCGCCACGCGTCGTCGGGCCTTCCTGCCACGTCGCGCGGAGTCGGATCGTGCCGGAACCGGTCTTGTAGATGTCGCGGATTTCTTCCGGCGTGTTGATGATCTGGCCGCCGGTCGGGAAGTCCGGGCCCTTGATGTAGCGGCAGAGCTGCGCGCTCGACATCTCGAGGTCGGCGTCGATCATCTTGATGAGCGCCGTGCAGACTTCGGTGAGGTTGTGCGGCGGGATGTTCGTCGCCATGCCGACGGCGATGCCGGTGGCGCCGTTGATGAGCAGGTTCGGAATGCGCGCCGGAAGCACGACCGGTTCTTCGCGCGTGCCGTCGTAGTTCGGGCGGAACTCGACCGTGTCCTGGTCGATCTCCGAGAGCATCTCGTCGCTCACGCGCGCGAGACGGCACTCCGTGTAGCGCATCGCGGCGGCGGCGTCGCCGTCGAGCGAGCCGAAATTGCCGGAGCCGTCGACGAGCGGATAGCGCAGCGAGAACGATTGCGCCATGCGGACGAGCGTTTCGTACAGCGCGGAGTCGCCGTGCGGGTGGTAGTTGCCCATCACGTCGCCGACGACCTTGGCGCACTTGCGGTGTTTCGCGTCGGCGGTGAGGCTCTGCTGCCACATCGTAAAGAGGATGCGGCGCTGCACGGGTTTGAGGCCGTCGCGCACGTCCGGAAGCGCGCGCGACGTGATGACCGAGAGCGCGTAGTTCAGGTACCGGGACTCGGCGGCGTCGCGCAGCGTGACGACTTCCGAGGACGGGATGAGCGTTGGAGGCTCACCCCCGCCGGACTTTCCGCGGCGGCCCTTCGTCGTGACTCCACCGGAGTCCTCGAGTTGGTCAAACAGGCTCTGATTCCCCGAACCGCGCTTCTTTGCCACTCCGAAATACTAGTACCGAAATGGACATCTATGCGAGGCCCCCCGGGCGTAGGCTCGTGCTAGCCTAGGCTTCCTTTGAGCACAGCTCCCCAATTCGCCACCCCCGCCGTCTTCAAGCATGTTCTCGAAAAACGGGTTGAAGGGTTCCTGGCCAACCGCCGGACCACCGACAGTCCGTTGATGTACGCCAAGGCCATCGGCCTCTTCGCGGCCTCGGCCCTGTCCTACTACTTTCTGGTCTTTCGGACCGATTCGATCTGGGCGGCGCTCGCGTGGGGCTTCGTCCTGGCGATGGCGCTCGTGGGCATCGGCTTCAACGTGCAGCACGACGGCAATCACGGGGGCTTCTCGCGCTACAAGTGGGTCAATCGGTCCGCGGGCTTCACGCTGGATCTGATCGGCGCCAGCTCGTACTTCTGGGCCGATAAGCACAACCACAACCATCACGTGTACACGAACATCCCGCACGAGGATGCCGACATCAACCTCGGCCCGCTCGCGCGGCTCAGCGAAGAGCATCGCTGGCTCTGGTTCCATCGCTTCCAGCACATCTATCTCTGGGCGCTCTACGCGTTCGTGCATCTCCGGTATCTCTTCACCGACCTGCACCGCATGTCGGGCCTCAAGAAGGACGGGCTGACGGAGAACTACCCGAGGGGCTGGGATCTCGTCGCGATGATCGCCGGCAAGGTCATCTTCCTGACGTTCGCGTTCGCGATCCCGCTGACGCAGCACTCGTTCGGCCGTGTGGCCGGCATCTACGTCCTCGTCTCGATGGCGATGGGCATCGTCTTCAGCACCGTCTTCCAGCTGGCGCACACCGTGGACAACGTCGAGCACCCGCTGCGCGGCGCGACCGATCACAACGAGTGGGTCATCCATCAGATCCGGACGACGGCGAATTTCGCACCGCGGAACTGGTTCCTGACGTTCACGCTCGGCGGCTTGAACTTCCAGCGCGAGCATCATCTCTTCCCGAAGATCTCGCACGTCCACTACCCGGCGATCTCGAAAGTCGTTCGCGCGGTCTGTCAGGAATACAAAGTGGATTACTGCGAAAGCCCGTCGGTCTGGGAAGCGATCCGCTCGCACTATCGCTTCGTAAAAGCGATGGGCGCCAAACCGTAGGGGGACGGACCCCTTTTCCACAACTTTTCAACAGTTGGGGACAGGTCTCGGGCCTATCGAGTCCGCCGCTGTCGCATTACTTCATACACAGCGAGAGCAACGCTAGTTGACAGATTGAGCGACCGCACGTGTTCGGAGAGGATCGGTATCTTCACCAAGCGGTCGTTGTATTTCTCGCGCACTTCGCTCGGAAGCCCGCCCGTCTCTCGCCCGAAGATCAGAACAGCATCCTCCGACTCGCCAAGTGGCGCGTCCCACAACTCGCGCGTCGCCTTCGTCGAGAAGAACCACGGCTCGCCGAGCGCGGGCAGCGCTCGTTCGAACGCGCCCCAATCGGGCCAGACACGCAGATCGACGTGCTCCCAGTAGTCGAGTCCCGCGCGCTTGACCTGGCGATCGTCGAGCGAGAAGCCGAGCGGTTCGACCAGATGCAGCGTGGCGCCCACCGCCAGGCACGTTCTGCCGGCGTTGCCGGTGTTCCAGTGAATCTCGGGATGGACGAGGACGACGTGGATCGCCACTAGCTGCGGCCGGGGCGAACGATGCCATAGATCAGGAGCCGTTTGCCGCCTTCGGCCTCTTCGCGCTCGAGCGCGGCGCCGAGCCGTTCGGCGATCCTGATCGATCGGACGTTATCCGCGTGAATCACGCACGCAATGTGTCGCTGATCGAGTTCGTCGAATGCATGAGCGACGAGCGCGCGAGTGCCTTCGAGCGCGTACCCCTTGCCCCACGCCGATCGCGCGAGCGCCCAGCCCAGCTCGAACCCGCGGCCGCCTTCAGGATTCAGGAAGCCCATGTGCCCGATCACATCGCCGGACGACTGCTCCACCGCCGCGAAGATGCCGTAGCCGCGCAAGTGCCAGTGCCCGACGTATCTCGCGATGTTCCACCACGCCTGCGCGCGCGAGAGCGCGCCGTCGTGAATGTAGCGCATGACCTCGGGATCCGACGTGATCCGCGCGTGCGCTTCGAAATCGTCGGCGGTGATCGGGCGGAGGCGCAGCCGCCCCGTGTCTATCTCCAAAACTGAAACTCCTTCATCACAAGCGGCGCCGAACTTCCACGCAACTGGGCTCCCGCCGATCGTCGCGCCGATACAGGCTGGGCACCCAGCCGCGTGGATGCCGCCGCAGCGGCTCCAATCAGCCCTCGCTATTCACTCGTCTTTCTGGCCGGAAACGCTTTCGCGACGATGGCTCCCGCGAGAGGGCCGACGCAGCCGGCCAACAACAGCGGGAGGCCCTGGTTAAGAATCACCTCGCGACTCTCAAACACAACGTTGGCGACAAATCCCAAGGATAAGGGCGCCGCCATGCCGAGTAACGTCGCAAGGTTGGAGCGGAGGCCAATTCCCTTAGCGGCAACGAGTAACTGGCAAACCCCAAGGTATACGCCCATGATGACAAACGTCATCGGTGGAGTCGGGCTGCGAGCTGCTCCCAGAATCCCGTCCGAAAGTGTGCCCACCCCAAGCGCAGAAACCCCCAGAGCGAAAGCGAGGCCAACTCTCTTGACGTCCATGAGCGCTCCTAATTCCGAACGAGGGTCGTCAATCCGCTGGGAGCAAGTCCCAGATTGGCCCGAGGTTACACCGAATCAGGGCACCCACGGCCAGAGAATGATCCGATGTGATCCGCGCGGGCGCCTCGAAGTCGTCCGCTGTGATCGGTCGAAGACGCAGCCGCCCGGTGTCTATCTCCAAAACTGGAACTCCTTCTCGTAGCACGAGCCTTCGAGGTCCAGCACGCGGTCGTGGAAGTACTTCTGCGCGTCGGAGATGGCCTTGTTGTAGATGCTCGGCCCGATCTCTCTCAAGCAGAACTCCATGACCAGCCGGGCCTTGAGGTCGCCGATGTCCTCGTCGAGATGTTCCGCGAAGAAGCGTTTGATGGACGCGTGAAGGTCCTTCGTCGTGTCAGGCGCAAGCTGGATGGCCATGGCCCGATTTCATCACAGCCGGCGCCGCACCGCTAACGCTGCACGCGTCTCCGGATTTCGGTCGCGTTCACGCGTCCAAAGAACTCGGGCGCGATGATCCACGCCGCGCGCATGAAGAACAGTAATCCAGTCTGCATGAGCGCGTACGGCGCCACGAACAGCAGCAAGGCGAAACCGGCCGCGGACGGCTGCGTCGGGTCGAACGATACCTTGAAGTACACGAGCAAACCATAGACGCTGACGCCAACAATAATGCCGAGCAAATACCACATCGTCGCCTGCATCGAGCGCTCGGCGGCATAGAGCGACCGTGTCTGGCCCTCGCCGTCCGGGAGCGCGCGGCCGCGGCTGTAGAGCAGCCCGGTGAAGCTGAAGAACACCACCAGGATCGGCACGCAGAGCGCCGCCAGCGGTTTGAAGTCGAAGTGGTAGATGTGATGCAGCATCACCACGAAGAACACGAACGCCGCGCTCACCTCGAGTGCGATGAAGGCGATCCGAGCGGTCCGTCTGCTGCCGGCCGGCATGATCCGCGCATCCTAATACAGGGCGCGCTCGGCTGGGCGTTTCACTTCGCCGGCTTGATCTCGATGCTGACGATGTGGAGGGGTGCGGTGCCGACGTTTTCGAGAGTGTGGGGCCCCAGCGCCTCTCCCCACAAGACGGCTCCCTGCACCGCCGTCACGCCTGCGGTTCGTGTGTCGAGCAGCACGACGCCCTTGTCGTCCCGGCGGACAAACGCGCTCCAACTCATGACATGGTGCGCGGCCGGCCATTGGTGCGTGTGAACCGGCGTCCGTTCGCCCGGCGCGATCCGGGTGTCCAACACGCGGACGCGTTCGTTCTCGAGGACCAGACGGTGCTGTGCGGGCGCGGCCGAAAGTGCGTCCAGTTCTGCGGGCCAGGCCGAGGGGTCGTCCATCAATGCCTCAGCGAGCCGCGGCCTCCGCGACCGTCGGCAAGTGCTGCTGGTACAGCTTCACGAGCGAGATCTCGGCTGATTGAATGTCGGCGATCGTCAGCCAAAGCAATCGCACGACGGCAGGACGCTTGGCGGGGTCATATGTGGCGGCATCGGCCAAAGGGCCATTAGCTAGCCGCTGAACATTCGCCGTCACCTGATCCTGCGCCGTGTAAACGTCGGCGAGCGCGGACGCGACATTGAAATCAATCAGCCGCACGGCGCCGCTCGACACGGCGGCGTCCCATGCGCTTCGGCGCAGCGTCGGGAACGGCGTCGGGCTTTTTCCGAGATCCGGGCGTGTCCTGAACCAGACGTCGAGTCCGGACTCGGACGCTCTCGAGGTATCGGCGGTATCCAGCGCTCGGCGCCACTCAGAGTGAATCGAGATGTACGGCTCCAGGGCGGCGAAGTTGTGATCGATCTCGGCCTTGATGCCGCTGAGCACCTGGTGCTTCAGTTCACGATTGGCCCTGGCGTCGCGGTACTCGTCAACGCCGAACGCCAGCAGGACGCTGACGACGATAAGCAGGCCTTCGAGCAGCCAGTTGACGAGCTGCTTGCCGCGCCCGGCTTCCGATCCGCCCGATGTCATCGGCGCATCCTAATACATGGACGCTCGCCGCGTCCGTGCCTCCGCGGCTCGCCGGATTGCGGGAAGGAGAAACCAACGGATGGGCAAGATCCCGAGCCGGGCCCAGCGCCAATAGGCCTTGAAGCGGACTTGTGTTTGCGAGTCGGTTGCCGCCGCTCGCGTCTCGGTTCGCAGCACACACGTGTGTTCGGTGACAGGATCGACTTCCAGCGTCCACGCGATCTTGACGTAGCCCGGCTCACGAAACAGCGGAAAAGTCTGGGCGTCGAGGGGAGTGAAGTGGACATCCGCCAACCAGGGCTGGCAAAACGCTCCTGCGACGAAGAGGTGATCGGGCTCGAGCGCCAGCTGGCCCCAGCCAAAGGCGGGAAGTTCGGTGAGGATGCCGAGAGATGGCGGCCGAGGATTACGGGACCGGAGCAGGAGTTCGCGGAGACGGAAGATGGCCCGGATCGGCCACAGCGATTGGAGGTCGAAAGCGGCGGCGGTCGCGAAGGTGAGAGCGGCTGGAGCCTGGACCCGCACCTCGAAGTGCTCGCGGGCGTCAAAGATGGGCAGAAAGGGATCGAGTGGACTGGACATAGATCAGTGAGAATCAGTGGCTAGCGCCGAGCAAATCCCACATCACCCTCACAGATCACGATGCCACAGACGGTGGGATCACCGTTGAACAGCAACGACGTGCGCCTGGATTTTGCCATCCACGACGCCTCGGCCAAACCGCTGTGAAATCGCGGCAGCGCCGGCGTCCGTGACTTCGGCCAGCCGGGACGCGTCGCGCGCCTCGATTTCGTTTCGGAGCGGTGTGCCCTGGCAATAGGCCATGGCGACCGCTTCGGCAGAGCTGGCCCGGCTGCGTGCCGCCACTGTGACGATCTCCGGCGGAGCGGCGAACCCGCCGCCTCCGAGGTCTCGCTCGATGGCCGCCCGGTCGTGGTAGCCGTGCGGGGTGCGCGCCAGGAAGCGAGGCGGATCGTCCGGAAACAGCGGCTCGAGCGCGGCGGTGACGACATCCGCAAATTCGTTCTCTCTAATGTGATCCCACACGTTGAAGATGAACACGCCGCCGGGTCTGAGAACTCGGCGCGCCTCCGCAAACGCCGCGGCCTTGTCCGGGAAGAACATGGCGCCGAATTGGCATACGACTGCGTCAAACGTCTGGTCCTCAAACGGCAAGTGCATGGCGTCTGCCTGACGCCACTCCACCGGCCGCTGCAGTCCGAGCGTCATCGCGTGGTCGAGCATCGCCTGATTCAAATCCGTCGCCACGATCGCGACGTGATCAGGCAACCTGGAGGCCAGAGCGCGTGTGAGGACGCCGGTGCCAGCGGCAATTTCGAGAACCCGGGCCGGGGATCGCGATGCGAGCCGAGCCGCCAGATCCGTCGCGTAGGGCTCGAAGATCAGCGGAACGAGGTATGTCTCGTAAAGACTCGGAATCGAACCGGCGAAGAGTTTGTCGGAATCAGGGCGGTTCATGATGTGAGGTCAGAGTATCTGCCTCGCCAGACTCAACCGCTTCGCGCGCATGTCGTCGCCGCGGGCTTCGCGAAGGGCGCTCGTCACGAGCGACTTGACCATCTTCTTCCGCCAGACGAGCTCGAAGTCGGTGTTGTCCATCGGCTTCGCGATGTCGTACGCCGCGGCGGCCGCGGCGGCGATCGCCTCATCAGTCAACTTCTGGCCGATCAGGAGCGCTGACGCTTTCTCCGAAAGGAGCGGCCGCGAGGCGACGGCGCCGAGCGCGATGCGGGCGTGTTCGACGACGCCGCCGTCCAATTTGAGCGCGATGGCCGCGGCGCCCACGGGAAAGTCGAAACTGCCGCGGCGGCGCAGCTTCCAGTACGAGGTCGTCCACCCTCGCAGATTCGGCAACGACACAGACGTCAGCAGCTCGTCGGCCCGCTTCGTGAGATACGACATGCCGTCGTTGTTGTAGAAGTCATCCACGGCGACATCGCGCGAACCCGAGGCCGACACGAGCGTGACCTTCGCGCCGAGCGCGAGGAGCATCGGCGCGGTGTCGGTCGACGAGACGGCGAGACACCGCTTGCTTGACGTCGCCACCCAGCACGTCGAGCCGTCCTTCTTCATGCAGTACCCGATCGCCTTGCGCCACTCCTCGGACTGGTCGTAATAGGTGCAGCGCGTATCGAGGCACAGATTGCCGCCGATCGTGGCCATGTTCCGAAGATGCGGCGTCGCGACCTGCGCGGCGGCCTGCCAGAGACCGCGCACATTCTTCTGCAGCAGCTCATCCCCCACCAGCGTCGAGAGCGTCGTCCCCGCGCCGATGATGCGTGAGCCGCCGGGGCCGGGCATCATGACGGCCAGCTCGCGAATGCCGCGAAGGCCGACGAGCGTCTTCGGCTTCCACTGCCCGCGCTTCATGTTCGGCAGCACATCCGTGCCGCCCGCCACGATCATCATCGTCTCCGGCGACTGGCCGAGAATGTCGACGGCTTCTTCGACGGACGCGGGCGCGTAGTACTTGAAAGATGGAAGGCGGAGCATGCTACTTGGCCTCCCTCGCGATGGTGATGCCGGCCTTCACTTCCGTGCCGGCGTCGGCGACGCGCTTCTTCCTCTTCGGATCGTTCGCGGCGCGGCCGTCGCCGCCTTCCCACGGCGGCGTGACCATCAGCGTCTCGGGCCACGGAATCGACGGGAACGAATCCGGCCCGTAACGCGCGGGCTTGCCCGCGGCTTTCGCGGTCAGCGCTTTCAGGATCTTCTCGGGCGTCACGGGAATCTCGTCGACGCGCACGCCGACGGCGTCGTACACGGCGTTGGCGACCGCCGGCATGATCGGCAGCAGCGGCCCCTGCCCGACTTCCTTCGCACCGAACGGTCCGGCCGGATCCGGGTCTTCGATGAGATCCGTGAAGATGTTCGGCATGTCGAGGCTCGTGAGGCTCTTGTACTCGAGGATCGACGGGAACTTGTGCACGAGCGCGTTCGAGAGTTTCGCGGGCAGCCGGCGGAACGCCGACTCCTCCATCAACGCCTCGCCCAACCCCATGTAGACGCCGCCCTCGACCTGGCCGCGCACGAGCGTCGGGTTGAGCGCGCGGCCGATGTCATGGCCGATCCACACATTCGGCACGGTGAGCCAGCCCGTTTCCGGATCGACTTCCACTTCGACGATCGCCGCGCTATACGAATACGTCGGCGTCGGTCCGACGCCGCCGCCCTTGTACCGCGCCGGCGGCTTCGGCGGCGTGTAGGAACCGGTCGTGCCGATCGTGCCAAACTTCGCTTCGGCAAAGACAACAGCCTCCTGAAAACTACAGCTCTTCTCCGCGCCCTCCGCGTGAGAGACACGCCCGTCTGCGAAGACGAGTTGCTCTTTGGGAACGCTGAGCTTCTCCGCAACCGCCTCCGCGAGAAGATCCCTCGCGCGCTCCGCCGCCTGGATCGCGGCGTTGCCCATCATCAGAGTCACTCGGCTCGAATACGACCCGAGATCGACGGGCGTGAGATCGGTGTCACCGGTGACGACACGAATGTCGAAGGTCTCGAGACCGAGGATCTCGGCCACGCACGCGGCGAGCACGTCATCCGATCCCTGGCCGATTTCCGTCGCTCCGCAAAACGCGGTGACGCCGCCGCTTCTGTCGAGCTTCAGCTGCACGCCCGAGTGCGGCAGATCGTTCCAGTTGATCGGCAAACCGGCGCCGGAAAGATACGACGAGCACGCGATGCCGACGCCGCGCCCGTACGGCAGCTTTCTGAACTTGTTCTTCCAGTCGGACCGCGCGACCACCTTGCGAATGCACTCCGCGAGGCCGATCGTGCCGATCTTCATGAAGTTCGCCGTCAGGCTGTTGGGCGGCGCCACGATGTTCAGCCGCATCTCGGCCGGATCGAGCTTCAGCGTCTCGGCGATCTTGTCGAGCTGCACTTCCTGGCCGAACCGCGCCTGCGGCGTGCCGTGCCCCCGCTTCGGCCCGCACGCCGGCTTGTTCGTGAACACGCGGCAGCCGCGGAAACGGTACGTGGGAATCTCGTACGTCACCGTCTGCAGCGCGCCCGTGTAGAACGTGCTGGCTACGCCGTACGATCCGTAGGCGCCGCCGTCGAGCAGTGTCTCGAGATCGAGACCGGTGATCTTGCCGTCCTTCGTGACACCCGCGCGGAACTTCATCTGCACGGGATGCCGGCCGCGATGGCAGTAGAACACCTCCTCGCGGCTGAGCGTGATCTTGACCGGACGATCCAGCATCATCGCCGCTTTGGCGACGACGATCTCGTGGTTGAAGGGATCGCTCTTGCCGCCGAAGCCGCCACCGTTGGGCGTCGCGATCACGCGGATGTGCGCGGCAGTCATCGCGAGCGTCTTCGCGAGCGCGCGATGGAGATAGTGCGGCGTCTGCGTGCTCGAGTAGACGACCAGCTTGCCGTCCGGATCCTTCAGCGCGACGGTCGCGTGCTGCTCCAGCGGCAGGTGCGTGCTGCCCTCGAAGAAGAACGTATCTTCGAAGATGTGATCCGCCTTCGCGATCGCCGCGTCGACGTCGCCGAACTGCATCGCCACGGCTTTGTGGATGTTCCCGTCATCGCCATATTCGTGAATACGCGGTTCAGGGTTCAGGAGACTCTCTTCAGGGGTGCCGAAGGTTCTTAGTAGTTCGTACTCGACTTCGATGAGCTTCGCCGCTTGATCGGCAATCGACTCCGTTCGCGCGATGACGGCGGCAACGGGATCGCCGACGTGGCGGACTTTGTCCTGACAGAGCGCATGTTCGTCATGGCTGACCGGCAGGACGCCGTAAGGAATTGGAAATGTCGATCCGGTGAGCGTAAGCAGGACGCCAGGAAAGGCGTCGGCCTTCGACGTATCGATGCGCACGATCCGCGCATGCGGGTGTGGCGACCGCAGCAGCCGGCAATAGACCATGCGCGGCAGCGCGATGTCGTCGGCGAACTTCGTCTGTCCGGTGACTTTCGCGCGGCCGTCGACGCGGCGGCGCGGGCGGCCAATGACACCGGCCATTATTTTGTTGCGCGGGGCTGAAGCCCCGCGGCTACTTTCGTCTGGAGTTTCTGAACCGCGCTCTCGACGGCTTCCACAATCTGCAGGTAACCCGTGCAGCGGCAGAGGTTGCCGGAAAGCGCTTCCTTGATCTGTTCCCGCGTGGGGTTCGGCTCGCGATCGAGCAGTGCTTTCGCTGTGACGATGATGCCGGGCGAGCAGTAGCCGCACTGCGATCCGCCGAGATCGGCCATCGCGTCCTGCAGCGGATGCAGTTCGTCGCCGGCCGCGATGCCTTCGATCGTGGTAACGCTGCGTCCGCCGCATTCGACGGCGAGCGCCAGGCACGACAGCACCGGCTGGCCGTCGACGAGCACGGCGCACGCGCCGCACTCGCCCAGTTCGCAGCCGTGCTTGGTGCCGGTGAGTTGAAGGTCTTCGCGGAGGACTTCGAGCAGGGTCTTCGCCGGATCGACGAGGGCGTCAATCGGCTCGCCGTTGACGGAAAGCGACAGCCGGAATGAATTCGACATGCCGCGCGGGGGCTAGAACTCGACGTTGGACGGGTTTTGCGGCGGCGTGCCGATGGCCTTCGCGGCATTGGCCGCCGCGGAAGCCGCCTGTTCGCCGGCCGAAATCGCCTGAAGCTTGGCGCGCTCGATCGTCTGCTGCGACACCTTGCGAAGGTCCTTGGTGATGCGCACCCACGACAGCGCCTTCACGATCCACTTGGTCGGATCGAAGTGCCACGCGCGCACGCCGTTGCGGTAATCACCCGGAAACTGGTGATGGAAGTTGTGGTACCCCTCGCCGAGCGTGATGAGCGCGACGATGCCGTTGTCGCGGGCGGAGATGGCCTTGTTGTACGGCTTCCGGCCGAACATGTGCGCGAGCGAGTTGATCGAGAACGTCGAGTGGTACTGCACGACGAGCCGGATGAATCCGGCCCACAGCACCGCGCCGACCGGATCGCCCCACGCCATGCCGATCGCCGCCGGCAGCACCGCGACCATCAGGACCGTCAGCGGGATGTAGTACTTGTGCTGGAACGCGACGAGCGGATCCTTGTAGAGATCGGCCACGTTGTCGAGGTTGCGCAGCGGGTCCTTGAACAGCACCCAGCCCACATGCGACCACCAGAAGCCCTTCATCGAGTTGTAGGGGTCTTCGTCTTCGTCCGTGTCGGCGTGATGGCGGCGGTGGTCCGACGACCAGTTGATCACCGAGTTCTGCACGCCGGCCGCGCCGAAGAGCAGGTAGAACAGCCGCAGCGGCCACGCCGCGCGATAGGTCTTGTGCGAAAAGAGGCGATGATAGCCGCCGGTGATCGAGAGCCCCGCGCACAGGAACCAGATCACCGCCAGGAGGACGTTTTCCCAGACGATGCCGGCCCAGAACGAGTAGATCAGCGCGGCGGCCGCGACGACATGGGCGGTCGCGATGAAAATCGTGTTCACCCAGTCGATCTGGCGGTCTTCGGACGTTGCATGGTGCATAACCTTTAAATTGTCCCACGGTACGGGGCCGGGGGCTATCCCTTCCTGAGCAGGTGCCTTAAGTCGTGACGCCCCAACAGGCGGTAGAACGTCCGGCGGCTCACCCCAAGCGCGCGCGCGGCGCCCAGGCGGTTGCCCCCCGACCGGGCCAACGCCTCTTCGATGCGCTCGCGCGTGATCGACCGTTCGGCGGGCTCGGGCGGCGGCATCGAGCCCCCGGAAAACCGCACGTCGTGTTCTTCAATAGTTGAGCCGTGGGCCAGCATGGCGGCGCGTTCGATCACGTTCCGCAACTGGCGCACGTTGCCCGGCCAGGCTGACGTGACGAGGATCCGCTCCGCGGCCGGCGACAGCCCCGTGAGCGGCTTGTGCATCCGCTCGCCGCATTCCTTGATGAACCGCGCGGCCAGCGTCGGAATGTCGTCCGGCCGGTCGCGAAGCGCGGGCACGTGCAGCTCCGCGATGTTCAGCCGGAAATACAGGTCGCTCCGAAATCGCCCGGCGCGCACCTCAGCCTCGAGATCGCGATTGGTCGCGGCGAGAATCGTCACGTCGACGCGCCGCGGCTCGACGCTGCCGACGCGATACAGCTCGCCCGACTCGAGCACGCGCAGGAACTTTGCCTGCATCGCGAGCGACAGCTCGCCCACCTCGTCGAGAAACAACGTGCCGCCGTCGGCGCGCTCGATGAGACCCGGTTTCGCGTCCACCGCGCCGGTGAACGCGCCGCGCACGTGGCCGAACAGCTCCGACTCGACGATCGTCTCGGCGACGGCCGCGCAGTTGATCGCGACGAACGGCTTCGCCGCGCGCCGCCCGCACTGATGCATCGCGCGCGCGACGAGTTCCTTCCCGACGCCCGTCTCCCCCGTGATCAACGACACCCGCGCGTACGGCGCCATGCGCCGGATCAGATCGAAGAGTTCGCGCATCGCCGCGCTGCGGCCGACCAGTCCCTGGAACGAGCTCTGCTCGGCGATCCGAAGTTCGAGGTCGGCGATCTGCTGATGACGCTCGAGGTCGGCGCGAATGCCGGCGAACCGATGCTCGAGATACTTGGTGTCGAGCGGCTTCTCGAGAAAATCGAGCGCGCCCAGCTTGATCGCCTCGAATCGCTCCTCGGTAATCTGCGTCGATCCCGTCATCAACATCGTCTTGCAGCTCGGCCAGCGCTCGCGAATCACCTGGAGCACGTTGAGACCATCGATGCCGGGCATGTTGAGGTCGACCATGACGACGTCGATGCCGCCGTGCTCGAGGCGCGCGAGGCCGGCCTCGCCCGACGACGCGGTTTCGACATCGAAGTTCCAGCGCGTGATGAATCGGCGCAGCACCGTGAGCACGCCGGGGTCATCGTCCACGACGAGCACGGTGGGTCGACGGACCTGCTGGGTATGTGCCACGTGCGCCATTGTGGCACGACTGGTGGCACAGTGGCACATGTCTGGCGCACTCTGGCGCATATTCCCTTGGGGAGCCCGTACGGCACGCGCCTTGCTCTATTGAAGGCGGAGACACGATTCATGAGGCTTCCCAGTTTTCTGCAACCCGCGCCGCCCGCCGAGAAGCCGGCGGATGTTCAGCCCGCCCCAAAGGACAAGACCTGCGTGCTGCTCGTCGATGACGAGCCGGCGATCAGATCGCTCTTTGCCGCCTCGCTCCGGCGCGACGGCTACCACGTCGTCGAAGCCGGCGACGGCAAGGAAGCCGTCGAAGTCGCGAAGAAGGCCGAGCGGGTGGATCTCGTCGTGACCGACATCCGCATGCCGAAGATGGACGGCGTCGCGATGGCCAACGCCCTGCGCGAGGCGCAGCCCGGCATTCGCATCGTGTTCGTGAGCGGCTATCCGATGGATCTCGACGCGCTCGGTCCGAACTCGACGCTGTTGAGCAAGCCGTTCCTGCGCGCCGACCTGATGAAGGCGGTGCACGATATTTCCGGGACCA
Organism: Acidobacteriota bacterium; assembly: GCA_004297655.1. GTDB lineage: Bacteria > Acidobacteriota > Vicinamibacteria > Vicinamibacterales > SCN-69-37 > SCUN01. Next base: position 23,176 of record SCUN01000054.1, read on the forward strand.
GAACGACGTAACCTAACGGCGTGAGCATTCACGCCATCCGGGGGCGGCTGGTCTGGTTCACGGCCGACCCGTTCGTCGACGGCGCGCGATCGCTGCGCCACGAGGCCGACGGGATCGTCGCGATCGATGCCGGGCGCATTACCCGCGTCGGCCCGGCGGCGGAGATTTTCGCCCACCTCCCGGAGAATTGCCCAGTCACCCACTACCCCGGTTGCCTGATCTCGCCGGGATTCATCGACACGCACGTGCACTACGCGCAGACCGGCATCGTCGGCGCCCATGGCGCGCAACTGCTCGACTGGCTGACCGAGTACGCGTATCCCGCCGAGGCGGAGATGGCGGACCGGCCGAAGGCCGACGCGATGGCGCGCGCGTTCTGCGACGAGCTGATTCGCAACGGCACGACGACCGCGCTGGTGTTTTGCACGGTCTTCCCCGAGTCGGTGGACGCGCTCTTCGAGGAAGCCGCACGGCGGAATCTGCGCCTCATCGGCGGCAAGGTGTTGATGGATCGAAATGCGCCGGCCGCGCTTCTCGACACGGCGCGGTCGTCGTACGACCAGTCGAAGGCGCTGATTAAGAAATGGCACGGCCGCGGCCGCGCGAGTTATGCGATCACGCCGCGGTTTGCGCCGACATCAACACCCGAGCAACTCGAACTGGCGGGCGCGCTGTGGGCCGAGCATCCCGATGTGTACGTGCACAGCCATTTGTCTGAAAATGCCGCCGAGTGCGCCTGGGTGCGCGAGCTATTCCCGGATAGCGACCGCTATATAGATGTGTACGAATCATTCGGGCTGACGGGGCGGCGCGCGGTGTACGCGCACGGTGTTCACCTGGCCGACGAGGACTTCGCGCTCTGCCATCACACCGGCACGGCGCTCGCGCACTGCCCCACCTCGAATCTCTTCCTCGGCAGCGGCCTCTTCAATCTCGGCGCGGCGACGCGCGCGGACCGGCGCGTGCATGTGGGGCTGGGGACGGACATCGGCGCCGGCACCAGCTTTTCGATCCTGGCCACGCTCAACGAAGCCTACAAAGTGGCGCAGATGACGGGGAGCGCGCTCGACGGCGTCCACGGCTGGTACCTGGCGACGCGAGGCGCCGCGGAGGCGCTCGATCTGGCCGGCACAATCGGTTCGCTCGAACCGGGCTGCGAGGCCGACATGGTCGTAGTCGATCCTCAGGCGACGCCGTTGCTCAAGCTCCGCGCGGAGCGGTGCCAATCAATCGAAGAGCTGTTGTTCGTACTGATGACGCTCGGCGACGATCGCGCGATCCGCGCGACGTATGTTGCCGGGGCTAAAGCCCCGGCCTACGTCACCACTTCCAATCCGCAATAAAGATGTTCGTCTCGCCTTCCTTGGCGTCGTTGCGATTCGACGCGAAGACGAGCTTCTTGCCGTCGGGCGAGAACATCGCGAACCCGTCGAAGGTCTCGTTGAACGTCACCTGCTCGAGCCCGGTGCCGTCGAGGTTCACGAGGAAGAGATCGAAGTTGCGGCCGCGCGGGTCCTTCATGTTCGACGCGAAGATGATGCGCTTGCCGTCGGGCGTCCAGTACGGCGCCCAGTTCGCCTTGCCGAAGTGGGTCACCTGCTTCTGGTTCTTGCCGTCGCGGTCCATGATGAAGACTTCGAGCGACGTCGGCTTCCACGCGGCTTTCTTCAACAGCGCGAAGTACTGATCGAGTTCCGCCCCGGGTCCCGGGTGATATCCGCGCCACACGATCTTCGTGCCGTCGGGCGAGAAGAACGGGCCGCCATCCGGGCCGGGCGCGTTGGTCAGGCGCCGGACGTCCGAGCCGTCCGGATTCATCGAGTAGATCTCCATGTCGCCGTCGCGCACGCTCGTGAACACGACGCGGCCATCCTTGCCGACCGTCGCTTCGGCGTCGTAGCCCGGCGTCTTCGTGAGTTGCACCGGGTTCGTGCCATCCGCGTTCGCTTTGAAGATGTCGTACCCGTCGAAGATGCCCCACACGTAACCGAGCGACTGGTCCGGCGGCGCCGGGCACTCCTTCCCAGCCAGATGCGTGGACGCGTAGAAGATGGACTTGTTGTCCGCCGAGTAATGGCTGCACGTCGTGCGGCCGTCGCCGGTCGACACCAGGCGCTTGTCCGTGCCGTCGATGTTCATCGAGTAGATCTGGTCGCAACCGTGTCCGAAGGTCGACTGGAACGACAGCCGCTTGCCGTCGAACGAGAAGTAGGCCTCGGCGTTCTCGCCGCCGTTGGTGAGTTGCTTCAGGCTCGTGAAGTGCGTTTCCTGCGGCAACAGCGTCACCGGTTTCGGAGCCGGCTGCGGCGCCATCGGCGTGCCCGCGCGCTGCGCGGTCAGGACCACAGTGGCGGAGAGAGCGATCAACGGGAGGGCGCGCAACAGCTTCGACATGGGATAAATCATACTCAGGGACGATGCGCCGCATCATCCACGTGGATATGGACGCCTTCTACGCGTCCGTCGAGCAGCGCGACCGCCCCGAGCTCCGGGGCAAACCGGTCGCCGTGGGCGGCCGCCCGGAATCGCGCGGCGTCGTGGCGGCCGCCAGCTACGAGGCGCGCAAGTTCGGCGTCCGCTCCGCGATTCCCATGTCCCGCGCCATCCGCCTCTGCCCCCACCTCGCCATCGTCTCGCCCAGCTTTCACAAGTACCGGGCCGTGTCGCAGCAGGTATTCGAGATCTTCCGGAGCGTGACGCCGCTCGTCGAGGGCTTGTCGCTGGACGAGGCGTATCTCGACGTCACGGAGAATGCCTGGAACGAGCCGCTGGGCATGAACGTCGCCAAACGAATCAAGGCCGAGATCAAGCAGGCGACGGGGCTCACGGCGTCGGCGGGCGTGGCGCCGAACAAGTTCCTCGCGAAGATCGCGTCGGCGTGGCAGAAACCCGACGGGCTGACGGTCATCGCGCCGGCACGGATGGAATCGTTTCTCCGCACGTTGCCGGTCGACGCGTTGTGGGGCGTGGGGCCGGTCACGGCCGCGCGGCTTCGCGAGCGCGGCATCACGAAGCTGGTCGATGTGCGCGCGGCCGACCCGGCGGTGCTGCGCGATGCCGTCGGCGGCCTGGCCGATTGGCTGATCGATCTCTCCAACGGCCGCGATGACCGGCCGGTCACTCCGGATCGCCAGGCCAAATCGTCGAGCAGCGAAGAGACGTACTCGCACGATCTGGTGGACTACGACGTCATGCAGGAAGAAGTCTCGCTCATGGCGCGAGAGAACGCCGAGTGGCTGGCCAAGAACGGCCTGCTCGCCAAGACGGTCACCATCAAAGTCCGCTACAGCGACTTCACGACCATCACGCGGAGCGACACGCGGGCGCCCACCAACGACGCCGACCAGATCGCCAATCGCGCCGTCGCGCTGCTCGACAAGACGGACGCCCGCAAGCGGCCGGTGCGTCTGCTCGGCGCCGGCGTGCACGGGCTGGTCGATCCGGAAGAAATTGAAGACGACGAATCGCTGCGGCTGCCGTTTACGTAGAGGTACTGAGGAGGTTCGGAATGACCAAGTTACGCGCCGGTCTCCTGATCGCGGCCGGCATCTTCCTGCTCATCATCGGCATCGTGGGAACGGCCTTCTACTTCAGAATCTACAAACCCGTTGGCGCGCCGCTCATGGCGATGTCAACGGCCCGCATCCTCGAACAGCGGCGTCTTCAGAACCAGAGCGCCTTCTCCGAGCCCGGCTCGGGTGAGGTTAGCGCCGAGCAGGTGCGGCGCTTCGTGGCCGTGGAACAGGCGGTCGAGACCACGGTGGCCGGCGGCGCCGCCGCCCTGGCGGCGCAACAGACCGCGATCGAACGCGCCGAGTTCGACTTCTCGAAGAAGGAATTCGAGTGGGTGCGAAGCCAGCTCTATCTCGGCGCGGGGCTCCGGCTGACGCGGCTGGACGTCTCGGAGATCCTCGACGGAGTTCCGGACCCCGCGGCCCGCGTGCGCGCGGTGCGCGATGAGCCGGCGCCGGAAGCCAACCGCGCGCTCGCTCAGCCGCTCAAACCGCGGCTGGAGCGATGGCGCGCGTTCGGGTTCTTCGGGCTGTAATCTCGGCGGCGCCCTTCGAGATCAGGGCGCCCTACGTACTCTCACGCTCACGACCTTGACGGGCTCGGCGGGCGCTTCGCCGTTCACCGCGACGGCCTCGATGGCCTTCACGACATCGAGGCCGCTCTCGACCTCCGCGAACACCGTGTACTGATTGTCGAGCGCGCGGCACTGCCCGGTACAAATGAAGAATGACGAGGTCGCGCTGGCCGGGTCGTCGCCGCGTGCCATCGAGACGACGCCCGGCAGATTCGGCGTGGCGGTGAATTCCGGCTGAAGGTTGTGCACGAGCGCCGCCTGCTTCTGCGTGAGCGGCGTCCCGCGATACGACGGCGATCCCGTTTGAATCACGAAGTCCTTCACGACGCGATGGAACAGCGTGTCGTCGTACACGCCGGCCTCGGCCATCCGCAGAAAATTCCGAACTGTCTCCGGCGCCAGGTCCGGACGGACCTTGAGCGTGATCTCGCCCTTCGTCGTCGTGAGGACCGCGCGATACTGCGCCAGCTCCGCGACGGCCTCGGTCGAGAACGGCACGACCGGCGGTGGCGGCGTGTCGCGGATCGTGACGTTCGTGATCACGATGCGCTCGGTCGGAAGGCCGTTGGCGTTGGCGGGCGCCGCGGAAATCTCCTGCACGACTTCAATGCCCTCGACGACTTTCGCGAAGATCGTGTAGTGCCCCGTCAGGCCTTTCTGATCGGTGACGCAGATAAAGAACTGCGCGCCGCCGCTGTCCGGCTTGCCCGGCGCGAGCACCGCCGCCACCGTCCCGGCCGAGTAGTCGTCATCGGTGAACTCCGCCTTGAGCTGGTTCATGCCGCCGGTGCCGTACTGCGCGACCTTCGCGGGATCTTTCGACAGCGGATCGCCGCCCTGGATGATGCCGTAGCGGATCACGCGGTGAAAGATCGTGCCGTTGTACCCGCCGGCGCGGGCGGTCTTGATGAACGCCGCGACGTGATTCGGCGCCTTGTCGGGTAACAACGCCATGACGAACGTCCCCTTGTTCGTCTCGACGACGGCTTGCTGCGGCGGCGCCTGCGCGACGAGGGCAAACAGCCAGAGCAGGAGGGGCATGACGTGAATAATAATCGCTCTATGAAGGACATTGCGTCACGCGGTTACGCCCATCCCGAGGCCCTGGTCTCCACCGACTGGGTCGCCGAACACCTCCACGATCCGAACATCCGCATCGTCGAGTCGAACGAAGACCTCCTGCTCTACCCGTCGAATCACATTCCCGGCGCCGTGCAGGTGGACTGGACACAAGATCTGAACGACAAGATCCAGCGCGACTACATTTCCGCCAAGGCCTTCACGGCGCTCATGTCGAGGATCGGCGTAACGCCGAAGACGACCGTCGTGTTTTACGGCGACAAGAACAACTGGTGGGCGTGCTACGCCTTCTGGGTGTTCCAGCTCTTCGGCCACACGAACGCGCGGATCATGGACGGCGGCCGGTTGAAGTGGGAGAAAGAAGGCCGCGCGATGACGCGCGAAGTGCCGTCATACGCGGCCACGAAGTATCCGAAAGTGACGCGCAAGGACGCGCCGGTGCGCGCGTTCAAGGCGCAGGTGCTCAAGCATGTGGCGGCGAAGGGCCAGCTCGTGGACGTGCGCAGCCCCGAGGAATACGCCGGCACGCGCATGCACATGCCCGACTATCCGAACGAAGGCGCGCTGCGCGGCGGCCATATTCCGCGAGCGAAGAGCGTGCCGTGGGCGCGCGCGATCAACGCCGAAGACGGCACGTTCAAGACGGCGCCGGAACTCGTCGAGCTGTACCAGAAGACGAACGGGCTCAAGAAAGACAAGCCGACGATCGCCTACTGCCGCATCGGCGAGCGCAGCAGCCACACGTGGTTCGCGCTGAAGTACCTGCTCGGCTTCAAGAACGTCAAGAACTACGACGGCTCGTGGACCGAATGGGGCAACTCGGTCGGCGTGCCGATCGAGAAATGATGGTCAATGGTCAGTGGTCAATGGCCAATGCTTGACAGACTGCACGACACGCTCGAGACGTTCGCGACTTTCACGGACACCGCCGACCGCACGAGTCTCCTGCTGAGCTATGCGGACTTGTACAAGGAGGTGCCGGCGTCGGTGGCGACGCGGCCGTTCGATCGCAGCCACCTCGTGCCGCACTGCGAGTCGGAGGCGTACGTCTGGGCGAACAAGCAGCCTGACGGCACGCTGAAGCTGTACTTTGCGGTTGAGAATCCGTCGGGCGTCTCCGCGAAAGCGCTCGCCGCCATTCTCGACCGCTCGCTCTCCGGTCTGCCCCCATCCGAAATCGCCCAGATCACGCCTGACATCGTCGAGCAGATCTTCCGGCAGAACATCTCGATGGGCAAAGGCATGGGCCTGATGTCGATGGTCCAGGCCGTGCGCTCGCTGGCGAAGGCAGTCCAGTAGCCGGCGGGCTTCAGCCCGCCGGCGGACCGCCCGAGCTAAAGCTCGGGCCTACGTCCCGTACGTAGGCCGGAGCTTCAGCTCCGGCTTACAATTCGCTTCATGGGTAAATCCGCTCTCGTTGCGATCGTCCTCGCCCTCACCTCCGCGTGTGCCCAGGAACCGACGGGTCCGATTGCGGTCAAAGATCTTCCCAACATCGACGCGAACCTCGCGCTCGCCGATATCAAGAAGCTCGCGTCCGACGAATTCGAGGGCCGCGCGCCCGGATCGAAGGGCGAAGACCTGACGGTGCAGTACCTCACCGAGCAGTTCAAGGCGGCGGGCCTCGAGCCGGGGAATCCCGACGGCACGTGGACGCAGGCCGTGCCGCTCGTGAGCCTCACGCCGACCGACATCTCGCCGCTCGTCGTCACGGGCAAGGGCGGCAAGACGCACCAGTTCAAGATCCGCGATGAGTTCGTGCCGTTCAGCCGCCGGGTCACCGACAAGGTCGCGCTCGCGAAGTCCGATCTCGTGTTCGTCGGTTACGGGGTTCAGGCTCCGGAATACAAGTGGGACGATTTCGCCGGCATCGACGTCAAGGGCAAGACGATCGTCGTGCTCGTGAACGATCCGCAGGTCACCCTGCCCAATTCTCAATCCCTCGATCCCGCAGTTTTCAATGGCTCTGCGATGACGTACTACGGCCGGTGGACCTACAAGTTCGACCACGCCGCCGAACTCGGCGCCGCGGGCGTCATCATCGTCCACGAAACGCCGACGGCCGGGTATCCGTTCACCGTCGTTCAGGGGTTCGGCGCCGAGCGGTTCAACCTCGTGACGCCGAACAAGAACGCGGACAAGGCCATGGTCGAGTCGTGGATCTCGCTCGACGCGGCCCGAGAGCTGTTCAAGATGGCGGGCATGAACTACGACGCGGAGAAAACGAAGGCCGCGACGCGCGGATTCAAACCGGTCGCGATGAATCTCACCGCATCGGTGAACTTCACGCAGAAGATGCGCACGGTGGATTCGCGCAACGTCGTCGCCAAACTGCCGGGCTCGGATCCGAAGCTGAAAGATGAGTACGTGATCTTCTCCGCGCACTGGGACCACTTCGGCATCGGCGAGCCGGTCAACGGCGACAAGATCTACAACGGCGCGCAGGACAACGCCTCGGGCACCGCCGGCATCCTCGCGATCGCCCGCGCGATGAAACAGGTCAAGCCCGCGCCGAAGCGGTCGATCCTGTTCCTGGCCGTGACGTCCGAGGAACAAGGCCTGCTCGGCTCGGAGTACTACGGGAAGTTCCCGCTGTACCCGCTCGATAAGACGCTCGCCGACATCAACGTCGACGACAACCTCTCGCTCATCGGCCGCACGTCCGACACGATCGTCATCGGCCTCGGCGCGTCGGATCTCGACGACTACCTCCGCGACGCCGCCGCCGAGCTCGGCAAGTCGCTCAAACCCGACGCCGAACCGGAGAAGGGCTTCTACTACCGGTCCGATCACTTCAACTTCGCGAAGGTCGGCGTGCCGGCGCTCGATGCCGGCAATGGCGACGATGTGATTGGGAAGCCGGCGGGGTACGGGCGGCAGAAGAAGGACGACTACACGGCGCATCTCTACCACTCGCCGCAGGATCAGGTGTCGGCCGACTGGGATCTCACCGGCTACGCCGAAGACGCGAAGCTGCTCTTCGCCGTCGGGTACCGCGTTGCCCAGGCCGACAAGTTCCCGGAATGGAAAGCCGGCAACGAGTTCAAAGCGATCCGCGACAAATCGATGAAGAAATGACGCGCTGCTCCTGGTGCGGCGACGACCCGCTCTACGTCCGTTACCACGACGAAGAGTGGGGCGTGCCGTCCCACAACGACCGGCATCTCTTCGAGATGCTCAACCTCGAGGGCGCGCAGGCGGGCTTGTCGTGGATCACGATCCTTCGGAAGCGTCCGGCTTATCGAAAGGCGTTCGATCGGTTCGACCCGAAGAAAATTGCGCGCTATGACCGGCGGAAGATCGCGTCTCTGATGAAGAACGAGGGGATCGTCCGTAACCGGCTGAAGATCGAAGGCACGGTCAGAAACGCGAAGGCGTTTCTGGCGACGAAGAAGGAATTCGGCACCTTCGACAAGTTCATCTGGCAGTTCACCGACGCCAACGTGATGAGCAAGGCACTCAAGAAACGCGGCTTCACCTTTGTCGGCCCGACCATCTGCTACGCCTTCATGCAGGCCGTGGGCATCGTCAACGACCACGCGGCTGACTGCTTCCGGCGGGCTTAATTGACAGACCTAAAAGGTCGGAGTTAGTCTGAATGGGCCAAAATGAGAATAGTCTCAGTTTTAGCCCTCTCGGCCTTCCTCACCCTCCCCCCGGCCCCCGCGCCGGGCATCCTGCTCCTCGCTCACGGCGGCTCGGATGCATGGAACCAGAACGTCCGCGACATCGCTGCCGCCACCGAGCGGGCGATCCCGACCGAGGTCGCGCTCGGCATGGCCTCGCGCGCGGAGATTCAGGGCGCGCTCGACCGGCTGGTCGCGCGCGGCGTCACCAGCGTCGTCGCGGTCCCGCTGTTCGTGTCGTCGCACAGCTCCGTCATCACTTCGACGGAGTACTTGCTCGGACTGCGCGCCGAGATGCCGGACGACTTGAAGATCTTCGCCGCGATGGCGCACGGCGGCGGCCACGCAGGCCACGTGATGGCGCCGGACCCGGCGGCCACCACGCCCGTCGTTCGGAACGTGCCCGTGCGGATGTCGCCGGCGCTCGACGCGCACCCGATTGTGGCCTCGATTCTCGCCGCCCGGGCCGCCAGCATCAGCCGGTCTCCCGAAGATGAAGCAGTGATCATCGTGGCGCACGGGCCTGTCGACGATGAAACCAACGCGCGCTGGCTTGCGGATCTTCGCATCACAGCCGGGCGGCTCGCCGCAGCGAAATTCCATTCCGTTGATGCGATCACGGTCCGCGACGATGCGCCGGCGGCGATTCGGGACGCGGCAACCGGCGAACTTCGCGCGCTCGTCGAAGAGCGGGCGGCCGGCGGCCGGCGCGTCCTCATCGTGCCGGCGCTGTTGTCGTTTGGCGGCATCGAAGCCGGCATTCGCAAGCGTCTTGAAGGGCTGGCGTACACGATGACGGATCGCGGACTCGCGCCGGACGATCGCCTCGCGGCCTGGGTGCTCGAGATGGCCGTCGTGAAATAGACCGCGTGTAACTTTTCGGCCGATCCCGCCTACCTTCTACGGTGGCGATGAACGACTTCCACGACCTCTACGTGCGATACGCGGCTGACGTGCACCGCTTCGTGACGTACCCCTCCGGCGATCCGACGATGGCTGACGACATCACATCGGAGACGTTCCTGAGAGCCTGGACGTCCGCCGCAGCCATCCGGGAAGCCACGGTCAAGGCCTACCTCTTCACGATCGCCCGCAATCTGTACTTCGCCGAAGCCCGGCGAACGAGCGGGCACGCCGATCTGGCCGAAGAAATACCGTCGCCCGAACCCAGCGTGGCCGATCGCGCGGAGCATCGCGCGTCGCTCGACCGCGTGCTGAAGGCATTGCGGGGACTGCCCGCCATCGACCGCGCGGCGCTGCTGCTGCGCACGCGCGACGAACTCTCGTACGAAGACATCGCGGCTGCCCTCGATCTCTCGCTCTCGAACGCCAAGGTCAAAGTCCATCGCGCGCGCATGAAGCTCGCGACGCTGGCATAAGTCATGGAGCCCACAATGAAGATCACCAGAGACGTCATCAACGATTTGCTGCCGGTCTATCTCGCCGGCGAAGCGAGCAACGACACGCGCGCGCTGCTCGAGGACTACCTGCGCAGCGATCCCGCGCTCGCCGCCGAAGTGCGGCAGCAGGCCGAGAAGAGCGCGGCGCTGCTCGGCGCGCTCTCGACGTCGCTCCCGCCCGACCACGAGCGCGAGACCTTCGAGCGCATCCGCCGCCATCAGCGCGAGCGGAATCAGTGGCTCGTCTTCGGGCTGGTGTTCGCCCTGGCGCCGCTGACGTTCGTCTTCGGCAGCGAGGGCATCGAGTGGGTGATGATGCGCGACAACCCGAAGCAGGCGGCGTTCTTCCTCGCGGCCTCGGCCGGATGCTTCATCGCGCGCGCGCTGACCGGCAGAAAGACGTCGCGCACGGCATAGCCCCGCCGCCTAATCGCGAAGCGCCGACGAGGGATCCATCCGCGCGGCCCGGCGCGCCGGCAGCCACGCGGCGAGGACGCCGATCGAGGCGAGCGCGACCAGCGCCATCGCGAGCGTCATCGGGTCGCGCGGCGTGAGGCCGAAGAGCAGCGCGCCGACGAACTTCGCCGCCCAGTAACTCAGGCCGGCGCCGATAATGACGCCGGTCGCCACCAACCAGCCCGTCCGGCCGAGGACCATCCGCACGACCGAGGTGGCGGTCGCGCCGAGCGCGATCCGAACGGCAATCTCGGTGCGGCGTTGATTCACCGCGTACGACGTCACGCCGTACAGGCCGATACCCGCGAGGAGCAACGCGAGCGCGCCGAAAAACCCCGACAGCATCGCGACGAGCCGCTCCTGCGCCATCGATGCGCGCACCTGATCGGAGAGATCGCGGAACGAATAGGACAGCCGGCCGTCCACCTGCGTCAACGCCGAGGCCAGCGCCCGGCGCGCCGATGGCCGGTCTGTGGCGATGTTCGACGAGATCCTGAACGACGAGCTCACCCCGCCGCCTTGCAGGAATGGGAAGTACGCCGTCGCGTAGATACCCGCGCGCGAGTTGCGATAGACCGCGTCGCTTACCAGGCCAACGATGCGGACGCGCCGGGCTTCGGGAAAATCGGCGTCGGCGATCATCACGCGACCGATCGGGTTTCCGCCGCCGATGAACCGCTTCGCGAAGGTTTCGTTCACGACGACGACCTGCTCGGCGGTTTCGGTGTCGGTCGCGGCGACGTCGCGGCCGGCCAGGAGCCGCATCCCATAGGTCTCGAACCACCCCGGAGACACCGGGTTCACCCAGTACTCCGCAGCCTTGCCGCTCACCTCGAGGCCGCCTTCGACCTTGCCCTGACCGTTCCAACTGCTGCCGCCAACGGGCGTGATCTGCGAAATCGCCGAGTGCCGAATCCCGGGCACCGACGCGACGGCGTCGCGGATGCGCTCGTACAGCGCGCGCCGCTCCGCCGGTGTCGCCGCGCTCTGGCGCATGTCCACCGTCGTGACGAGCAGATTCGACGGGTCGAACCCCAGCGGCTGCGTCGTGAGCGACACAAACGAGCGCATGAAAAGTCCGGCCGCGACGACCAGCGAGAGTGACAGCGCGACCTGAGCGATCACGAGCGCGCTGCGCACGCCGAACCGGCGATCGCCGGTGACGCTACGGCTCTGTTCCCGGAGCGCCTCGTTGGGCGCGACCCGCGAAACGCCGAGCGCCGGCGCGAGGCCGAAGAGAATTGCCGTGCCGAACGACACGGCCGCCGTGAACGCCAGCATCCGCCAGTCCGGCGAGAGGTCGAGCGTGACGGTCGACACCGACGTCGCCAACTGACCGACCAGCAGCCGGCTCGCGAACTGCGCGACGGCCAGGCCCATCAGCCCGCCGGCGGTCGCCAGGATCAGACTCTCCGCGAGCAGTTGCCGCGCAAGCCGCGCGCGCGATGCGCCGAGGGCCAGGCGCACGCTCATCTCGTGGCGCCGGGCCGTGGCCCGCGCGAGCAGGAGGTTCGCGATGTTCGCGCACGCGATGACGAGCACCGCGCCGACGACGAAGAGGATGACCGTCAGCGGTTGGGCGTATCGCGGACGCAGCGCGGAGTCACCCGTGGCGGAGGGCACGAGCTTGAACGGATCCTTGAGATAGCGGTCCTGGAACTTCGCGGGCCATTCCTTCGGCAGAGTGGCGTCACGAATACCCGGCCGCGCCGCATTGAGCGCGAGCGTCACCTCATCGATCGTCTTTCCGCTCGGCAGGCGCATCCAGATCTCGAGCCACCACGACGTCCGGCTGTCGAGCGCGGTGTCCTTGCCGTTGATCCAGGCGTCCGTCGAGACCGGGATGATGACGTCCGAGACGCGGCCGATGTCGACGCCCTCGAAACTCGACGGCATGACGCCGACCACCGTGAACGGGTGGCGCTCGATGAGCAGCGAGCGGCCGATCACGGATGGATCGCCGCCGAAGCGCTGCTGCCAGAGACGGTAGCTCAATACGGCGACCGGACCATCCGGGCCGAACGCGCGGGTGTCATCCGCAGACGTGAAGAGTCGCCCGATCGCGGCGGTCACACCGAGCGTCTGGAAGACGTCGCCGCTCGCGTAGGCGCCGTCGACGCGATCGACCTCGCCTTCCTTCGCGAGATTGAACGACGTCGCCGACCACGCGAACGCGCCCGCCGTGAACGTCGGCGCCTGATTGCGGATGCCTTCCCAGATCGGGTTCGTCCACGAGCCATCGTCGATGCGGACAAGTTCTTCGGGCGCGCGCACCGGCAGCGGCTTCAGCACGAGGCTGTTGAGAATCGAGAAGAGCGCGGTGTTCGCGCCGATGCCGAGGGCGAGCGATACAAGCGCCACGGCCGTGACGATGGGCGTCGCGCGAAGCGAGCGGCTGGCGGCGCGAAGATCGAACTGGAAGAACGAGCGCATGACGGGTCCTCTCGGAAGACGTTCGAGCGTGCCGAACCAGACCGCGTGAATGGCGGAGGCCGCCAGGAACGTGGCGCGGCTGAACGGCCCGCGGGCCGTGGCGGCGGCGAGGTCCTGAGCGAAGGCCCGGCGCATGCCGGCGCCGAACCGCTCGCGGAACCCGCGCGGATAGAGCCTGAGGAGGAAAACGTAAAAATCCATGGGATTGCGGACTATTTCGCGCCCAGATTGAGCTTCTTCATCCGGGCGACGAGGCCGGTGAGGCGCGCTTGCTCGGCCGCGAGCGCCTGCCGGCCCCGGGCCGTGACCCGGTAATACGCCCCTCGGCGCGGGTCATCGTCGCCCTTTGGGGCGGGCGCCTCGATGACGAGGCCCTCGTCGATGAGCGTGCTCAGGTGGCGGTAGAACGATCCTGTTTGCAGGGGGATGCTGCCGCCGGATTGTTGGCGTACCGCTTGCATTACCGCATATCCGTGAAGATCCCGTTCAGCCAGCGCCAGAAGAATGTGGAACGCGGCCGGTTTGAGCGTGGCGAATATGTCCATATTGGATATGTCCATTCTACAGCTGTTGAGACGGACGTCGCCTCCGGCCGGTTAGCCGGGATAAGCTGGACGTTCATGCGTCTTTTGCGATGGATCGCCAGAACGGCCGGAGCCGCGCTCGTCGGCTTCCACGTCTGGCTGCTCGCCTCGCAGTGGTCGGCCGGTCAGCTGGCCGCCGATCCGGCGCTGATCCTCCGCTGGGCCGCGTCGCTCGTCCTCGCCTCGGCCCTCATCTGGCTCGGCCGCGACGGCACCTCGCTCATCAGCCGCCGCGCCATCGTGCTCTGGCTCCTCGCGGCGCTCCTCCACGGCCCGGCCGTCGCCGCCCGCGCGGGCGAATCCGGCGCGCTCCAGTCGCTGCCAGAAACCGCCGCGACGCTGCTCATCCAGACCACCGCCGTCGCCGGCGTCCTCGTCGTCGCGCTCTGGCTCATCGCCGGATTGCTGCGCCGCCGCGACGCCGCCAACGCGGCGTGGTCGTTCGTCCGTATCGTCCCTGCCTGGGATTTCCTCGACGACGGGTTCAGTCTCGGCGTCACCGCACGGCCCCCACCAGCACACAACTAGCACAACGCGATCCAGCGGCGGACTTGGGGATCAGTCCGCCCTACCGGAGACCGACGTACGTCGCGCATGGCGCGACGTGTGACTTGCTACTTGTGATTTGTGACGTGTGACTTGATGTGCGGGAGTGCCAAATGTTCGCTCGACGTGTTTTCAGTACCTGTGTTTTTGCTGCGGCCCTGATGGCTGCAGCCTCCGCGGCGAACGCCGCGGGTCTCTCGGGCATCATCTCCGATGCCTCCGGCGCGCCGGTGCCTTCGGCGCGCATCGTGGTTCGTGATCTGGCGACGGGCAAGGAAATCACCGTCGTGACGGGCACGGACGGCAAGTATCAGATCGACACCAAGACGAGCGGCACGTTCCTGCTCGTCGTCACGCGCGACGGCTTCGCGGAAGCGGCGCGCACGATCGTCGTCAACTCGCCGGATCAGACCATCACGGTGCCGGTGCGCCTCGAAGTCGGCGGCGTCTCGGCGCAGGTGACGGTGACGCCGTCGCGCTCCGCGCGCGAAGCGAAGCAGATTCCGCTGAACGTGGATTCGATTTCGGGCCAGCAGATCGCCGAAACCAATCCGCTGTCGACCGGACAGTCGATCACCGCGGCGGCGAACGTGACGCCGGTTGGCGACGGCCCGTTCGGTGTGCGGCCTCGGCTGCGCGGTCTCGACTCCACCCGTTTGCTCGTGCTCGTCGACGGCGAACGGCTCAACACGGCCCGGCTCGCGACCGGCCGCGCCGGCGCGGAGACGGGCCTCGTCGCCGCCGACAACATCGAGCGCGTCGAGATCGTGAACGGCGCCGGCACGCTGATGTACGGCTCGGACGCGATGAGCGGCACGATCAACGTGACGACCAACCAGCCGAAGTTCTCAGCATCGGCGCGCGGCGTCTACGGATTCAACGGCTTCTACAGCTCGAATGAGAACGGGATGCGCGGATCCGTCGTTCTCGGGACCGAGGGCCCGAAGTTCTCGGTGCGCATCCAGGCCGGCGCGGAGCAGTTCGACAACTACACCGCCGGCAAGCTGGGCGTGGAAGACACGCGGCCGTACTACGCGGCCGGCACGCTGAAGCGGGCTGACACGATCGACACGAACTTCGGGTTCAAGTTCAAGGCGTTCCCCGACCCGTTCAACGCGCCGTACACACGCACGGACGCCACGGTGTTGAACTCGAGCGCGAAGGCGAACTTCGTCAACGCCGCCGGCATCGCCCGGATCGACGACCGCCAGACCGTGACGTTCCGCTACCAGCAGCGCCGCGCGAAGGACATCGGCTTCCCTGACTTCGCCGACCCGTACTTCTTCAACGCGCAGACGCTCCCGAAGAGCGACCTCGACCGCTACTCCGCCCGGTACGAACTCCAGGCGCCGGCGTCGTGGATTCGCAACGTGTCGGTGACGGCGCGTTACCAGCAGACCGAGCGTCTGCTGCGCAACACGCTCCCGGTGCAATTCCCCGCGCCGACGGCCGTGACGTTCTTCCCGATCACCGTCTTCCGGCTCGACATCCTGTCGGAGACGACGCAGAAGGTGACGACGCCGGGACTGGATGTGCAGGCTGTCTTCGTGCCGGCCAAGAACCACCTGTTGACGGCCGGCGTGTCGTCGTATCGCGACAACAGCCGGGACTCGCGCATGACGTCCACGCAGATGTCGATGGTGGGCATGGTCGCGCTGGGCTCGCGCGGTCCGGCGGCGACGGTGTTTCCGACGCCGATCGCGCTCGGCGCGCCGACGATCGCGCACCCGGTGCGCGTGCCGAACGCCGCGCTGACCGACGTCGGCGTGTTTGCGCAGGACGAATGGCGCATCGCGCCGAAGGTCTCGCTCACGGCGGGCCTGCGCGGCGACTACTACGTGGTGTCGAACGACGCGACGGCGGGCTACGACGTCGCCTCGATCGTCGCCGGCGCGAAGCCGGCGGTGAGCACGGAGAACTTTCCGGACGCCAACGGCGCGTCGTACTCGCGCCGCTCGCTCACCGGCGACATCGGCCTCATCGCCAACACGGGCGGCACCTTCAGCCCGTTCGTGCGGTTCGGCCGCAGCTACCGTCACCCGAACCTCGAAGAGCTCTTCTTCGCGGGCCCCGCGACGGCCGGCAGCCTCGTGCCGAACATCAAGGTGAAGCCGGAAACCGGCAACAACTTCGACGCGGGCGTGAAGATCTCGGCGGGCCGGCTGACAGGCGGCCTCTACGGGTTCGTGAACCAGTACCAGAACTTCATCGCGCAGGATCAGGTCGTCGCCTCGACCAGCTCCGGCCAGATCGCGCAGACGCGCAACATCGGCGACGTCCGTATCGGCGGGCTCGAAGCGAACGCGTCGATGCCGTTCGTCACCAGCTACGGCGTGTTCACGGTAACCGGCTCGGGCGCGTACCTGCGCGGCACGGTGCTCTCGGGCACGAACGCGATCACGAACCAGTCGCTGGCAGGCACGCCCGCCGACGACATCACGCCGTTCAAGTTCGTCGGGTCCGCGCGCTTCACCGACATCCGCAACCGGTTCTGGGTGGAGTACGGCGTGCGCACGCAGACGAAGGTGAACCGCGTGGCCGACACGCTCCTGCAGTCGCCGTTCCTCATCGCGCAGGATCTGCTCTCGCTCGACGGGTTCACGATCCAGCGCCTGGGCGCCGGCTACACGCTCACGCAGGGCCCGCGCCGCGCGCGTCTCACGTTCGCGGTCGAGAACCTCGGCAACAAGTACTTCCGCGAGCAGTTCCAGTTCGCGCCCGCCCGCGGACGATCCATGACGCTCGGCATGTCAGTGGGAGTGTTCTGAGAACAGACCATGAAGTCATGAAGGCATGAAGATCCTCCCTTCATGTTCTTCATGTCTTCATGGTGAGGATTTCCGTACAACCCAGGTGGTCATTGACCTGGAGCGGTGAACGAGAGTGGTTTTGATTGGATCGAGCAGTTGGCCGCCTAACTCGGCGGTCAGCTGCTCGAGTTGTTCAGGGGTGACGAGATACGTGAACAGCGCCTGACCGCCGGATCGTTCCGGGGCGCCGATCGACGATGCCAGGCGCACCCAGAGCATGCCGCCGGGCCGCAGTACTCGCCACATCGCGTCGACCATGGCCCGGAAGTGCGCCGCGTCCCGCGCGAAGTGCAACACGGCGCTCGACAGCACGACATCGAACGCCTCTGCGTCAAACGACAGGTTTTCAACGGCTTCGATGCGGAAGTTCTCGTCGGGGAGGCCGGTTTTCAACTCATGCGCCAGCTCGCGGACGCCGGAAACCGCGTCGGGGTTGGTGTCCACGGCGCTGACGCGGCAGCCCATCCGCATCAAATACAATATGTTGCGGCCTGAGCCACAGCCGGCGTCGAGCACCCGATCCGTCGAGCGGATCCGGTCCTTGAGCAGCTGGTCGAAAAGGTAGATGTCGATTTGACCAAACTTTTGCGCGAGAGAGCCGTCGGAACCAGACATATGAAGGTTGTACACACTTTACTGCTCGCGTCGCTCGCCGCCGCCGCCGGATGCGGCAGCGACACCACGACGCCCACGCCGACCACCGTGGTCGAGACGTTCGCGAGCCGGATCCAGGAAAAGGGCTCCGCCTGGCGCTCGATCAACGTGCCAACCGCGGGTGACGTCACGATGCAGCTCGTCACGATGTCTCAGGCGGACACGCCGCTGAATCTGGGCATCGGCACGATCTCGGGCACGCAGTGTGTGATCGCCGCGAGCGTCGATACCGTCGCGGACTCGTCGGCGGTCAAGCCGCAGCTCACGCGCAACGTTTCAGTCGGCACCTACTGCGTTCGGATCGCCGACATCGGCAAGCTCACGCAGACCGTCGACTTCTCCATCCGCATCGAGAAGCCGCTCTAGCCCGGGTACGTTAGGCTAGTCGCTGAGGTGCTTTCATGCTGACTCGCCGCCAACTCATTATTGGTACGCCCGCTACTCTTCTGACGACGGCGATCGCCGGCAAGGCGTTCGCCGGCACGATCGGCGTCAACGACGCCCAGGCCGCCCAACCCGCTCCGGCCGCCGGCCCGTTCACCCTGCCGCCGCTCGGCTATGCCGTCGACGCGCTCGAGCCGCATATCGACGCGCAGACGATGACGATCCATCACGACCGGCATCATCAGACGTACGTGACCAACCTCAACAACGCCGTGGCCACCGCGCCCGAGCTGAAGACGCGCTCGGTCGAAGATCTCGTGCAGAACCTCGCGTCGCTGCCCGCCTCGGTGCAAACCGCCGTCCGCAACAGCGGCGGCGGCCATCTCAATCACACGATGTTCTGGACGAGCCTCAAGAAGGGCGGCGGCGTGCCGCCGTCGGCCGAGCTCGGCCGCGCCATCACGGCGGCCTTCGGTTCGTTCGACGCGTTGAAGACCCAGTTGACCAACACCGCGACGGGCGTCTTCGGCAGCGGCTGGGCCTGGCTCAGCCTCGACCCCGCCGGCAAGCTCATCGTCGAGCCTTCACCGAACCAGGACAACCCGATCACGAAGGGCAATACGCCGCTCCTCGGCATCGACGTGTGGGAGCACGCGTACTACCTGAAGTATCAGAACCGCCGCAAAGACTACGTCGACGCGATCTTCAACGTGATCGACTGGGACGTGGTGCAGCAGCGATTCGCCGCCAAGAAGTAGCCGCGGGGCTTCAGCCCCGCGGGCGTCCGGCGGGCTAAAGCCCGCCGGCTACGTCACGAACATCTAGAACCTGAATCCGATTCCCAGCGACAGCACCGGGTAGAACCGCAGGATCTTGATCGTGTCGTTGAGATCCACTTCCGCGGCTCGTACGTGCGTCTGGATCGTCGCGTCAGTGGCCATGTCCCGGCAGTTCTGCCCGTTGGACTGGCACGCCGTGCCGGTAAACGAGAGTTTGCCCGCCGGCGCACCGCCGAAGACCACGCCCAGCTCGAACGGCACGGTCACGCGACGCCCGCCGGCGATGTTGCCCCAGCCGATCACCACGCCCGGCCGCGCATTCTTGAACGTCACTTCACCAGCCGCCTTGATCGGATTCGACGATGAGCTTTGATACGTCACGTCGTCGATGTCGATCGTCTTGCCCGCGGGAATGAGCGAGGACAGCGTGACCTTGTTGCCATTGTTCAGCACGAACGTCGGGCTGACGTGAAAGCCGCTGCCGAATGGAAACCAGTCAACCGTCGCGGCCAGCGAGTGAAACGACAACTTGCCGACGTACGTGATGTTCGAGTCGGTGTCGTCGAAGTCGTGCGAGAGCGACAGGAAGTTCACCGTGCCGCGGACGTTGACCTTGTCGTGCACGCGCAACGCCGCATCAACGCCGTAACCGAACGTCGACGCCTTGATCGCCACACCGAAGGCCGGGCGGCTGGACGCCGATGACGCCGGCGCCGGCGTCTGAGCATTGGCAAGCTGGGGTAAACACACGGCCGCCACGGCCGCGGCGGCGAACGAACTGAGGATTGTCGTCTTCATCGAATAGTTTCCACGAAGAGTGTTTTACGGAGGTCCGGCGGATTTTGATCCCGGGAATCGTCACTTCGGGCATCCGGAAACGG
>SCUN01000006.1 GCA_004297655.1 Acidobacteriota bacterium
TCTGCACGGCGCGCGTCTCGCGCAGGCGCGCGAGAACGTCAAGAAAGTCCGGTCGCTCGTGCGTCGCGTGCAGAATCGCGGCTACGCGACGTTCTCGAGGCTCGCCGATTACTTCCGCCGGCTGGCGACCGGCGAAGAGGCCAACGCCATCATCGCGGCGAAGGGCTGCGTGCAGCTCATGACCGTGCACTCGGCGAAGGGGCTGGAGTTTCCGATCGTGTTCCTCGTCCGACTGCAGGCCGGCGTGCGGTCGGGTGACGCCGCCATCGCGGTCGTGCCCAAAGACGAGCAGAACCTGCCGGATGTCGCGGTCTCGATTTCAGCGCCGTCCGGCAAGATCGAGCGAGCGCGCGACACCGAAGAACGCCGGCGGTTGCTGTACGTCGCCATGACGCGCGCGAGGGACCGGCTGTACTTCTCGGCCGAGTTCGAGGAGGGGAAGAAACCCGGCGGCACAAGCTTCGCCAGGCTGCTGCCCTCGTCGCTGGTGCAGACGATGGAACAAGGCCTGCCGTCCGCGGGCCACGAGCGCGTCATGTGGACGGCGGCATCCGGCGCGTCGTTCGCGTTCGACGTCTGCCGTCCCGATCCCAACCCGAAGCCGCTGTCCTCCGAGGCTCTCCCCGCCCACGGCCCCGTCGATGTGTCGCCGCTGGTTGACGCCGACCTGCCGCGCGAGACCGTTTCGAAAACGACGTCGGCCGAAACGAGATCGGGACTCGTTTCCGAGAAACGAGTCCCGATCTCGTTTTCGGACTCGTTTTCGGATCGCGGCCTGGGCACGCTGGTGCATCGCCTGTTTCAGCACCGCGTCGATGTGTCGGACGCGGAGGTGGCGAGGATCTGGGCGGAGGCGCTGATCCGGCCGGAGGACCTCGACGAGGGCGCGGACCCAGCGGCGCTCGCGGCGCGCGCCGCCGAGATGTACGGCGCGATGCGGCGCCGCGCGGACGTCGCGCAGGCGCTCGAGTCGGGGCCCTGCTTCTACGAAGTGCCGTTCTCCCTGCGCCTCGCCGATCCCGACCGGATCGTCCGCGGGCAGATCGACGCGGTGGTCGTCCCGCCGATCGGGCCCATCACCGTGATCGAGTTCAAGACAGGGCAGCCGCAGCCGGAACACGACGCGCAGGTGGCGCTCTATCGCCAGGCGCTGGCCGCCGCGTGGCCCGGCCGCCCGGTGGACGCCCGGCTGTTCTACTTCTGAGATACACTGTTTTGTTGATGACCTGTCCGAACTGCGGCAACAGCGAGAACTTCCTGGTGAAGACCCTGCAGATGTACCTGCTTCGCGTGGCCGACGGCCAGATGCAGCCGCCGCAGGAAGAAGGCCGTCCGGCGCTCTTCGAAGTCTTGTGCGACGAGTGCGACAGCACGATCGACCTCGACGCGCTCGACGCCTCGACGCGCCGCGACCTGATGGTCTCGCTCGGCACCCGCTGAGCCGCGCGCCATGCGCCACCACATCGACGTGCTCGGGCTGTTGCACATGGTGTGGGGCGTCTTCGCCGGGCTCGCCGGCGTTTCCCTGATCATTCTCGCCGCCGGCACGAACGCCGCGGTGAACGCGGCGCCGCTTGATGCCGACGGCTCGTCGGCCGCCGTCTGGCTCCTGGGCGCGACCGGCGTGATCCTGCTGGCCGCGGGTCTCGGTCTCGCCTCGACCGGCCGCCGCCTGCGCCGCGTCCAGGCCGGCGCCCGCCAAGCGGCGCTGGTTCTCGCGGTCCCGAATCTCCTGATCCTCCCGTTCGGCACCGCGCTCGGTGTCTACACCTACTGGGTGCTCCTCAACAACGACGCGCGCGACGCGTTCGGGCGGCCGCAGCGAGCCGCCGCGGTATGACGTCGCGGCGGACCGGCACCGGGCTCCAGCCGAACGTGGCGGCGGCGCTCGCGTATTCGTTCGGCGCGATTTCCGGCATCGTGTTTCTCATGATCGAGCGCGACGACCAGTTCGTCCGCTTTCACGCGTGGCAATCGACGCTCACGTTTCTCGGCGCCCTGCTCGCCTCGCTGCTGGTGAGCAGTTTCCCGGTGTTCGGCGGCCTCCTGAACGTCGCGCTCAGCGCCGGCCTGATCGCGCTGTGGGTCCTGCTCATGGTGAAAGCCTTCTCGGGCGAGAAGTTCAAGCTGCCGTACGTCGGCGAAATTGCCGATCACCAGATTCGATAGAATCAGGGCATGCCCTCGTTGACCGAAGCCGCAGTGCTCGACGCGCTGCGCGCCGTGCAAGACCCCGACCTCCACAAAGACATCGTCGCGCTCGGCTTCGTGAAGAGCGTGAAGATCGACGGCGCGCGCGTCGGCCTCGTGATCGAGCTCACGACGCCGGCGTGCCCGGTCAAAGACCTCATGCGCGATCAGGCGCGCGCCGAAGTGATGAAACTCGGCGCGTCGCAGGTGGACGTCGAGATGACGGCGCAGGTGCGCACGGTCCCGCGGCCCGAAGGCAACAAGTCGCCGGTCGAGGGCGTGAAGAACATCATCGCGGTCGGCGCCGGCAAAGGCGGCGTCGGCAAGTCCACGGTCGCCGTGAACCTCGCGATGGCGCTCGCGCGCGCCGGCAGCAAGGTCGGCATCGTCGACGGCGACATGTACGGCCCGAACATCCCGATCATGCTCGGCCTGTCCACGTCGCTCGAAAGCGAGGACGGCAAGATCAAGCCCGCGGAGCGCTACGGCCTGCAGGTCGTGTCGCTGGGATTCCTGACGCCCGACGAAGCGCCGGTGATCTGGCGCGGGCCGATGCTCCATGGCGCCGTTCAGCAGTTCTTCCGCGAGGTGCGCTGGACGAACATCGATTACCTCATCATCGACATGCCGCCGGGCACCGGCGACGTCGCGCTCAGCCTCAGCCAGAGCGTGCCGGTGGCCGGCGCGGTCGTGGTGTCGACGCCGCAAAAGGTCGCGCTCGCCGATTCGAAGCGCGCGGTCGCGATGTACCGCAAGCTCAACATCCCGGTGATCGGCTTCATCGAGAACATGAGTCACTTCATCTGCCCGGGGTGCGGCAAAGAGAGCGACCTCTTCGGCAAAGGCGGCGGCGAGGCGCTGGCCGCCGAGATGAAGGTGCCGTTTCTCGGCAGCGTGCCGCTCTACGAGCCGGTCCGCCGCGGCGGCGACGCCGGCACGCCGATTGTGATGAGCGAGCCCGATTCTCCCGCCGCGAAAGCGCTCGTGGCGGCCGCCGAGCGCGTGGCGCAGCAGGTCTCAATCGCGTCCTACTCGCGCAAACAGATTCCGCTCACGGCGGTCTAGCGTGGCGCTCCACGCCGAGTCGCACAGGCTCGCGAACGGCCTCACGGTCCTCGTCCACGAAGACCGGCAGGCGCCGCTGGCCGCGGTCAGCGTCTGGTATCACGTCGGATCCAAGAACGAAGTGCGGGGCCGCACCGGCCTCGCGCATCTGTTCGAACACGTCATGTTCGAAGGGTCGGAGCACGTCACCACCGGATTCTTCGAGCCGCTGCAACGCGTGGGCGGCACGCTGAACGGCTCCACCAGCCAGGATCGCACCAACTACTGGGAAGTCGTCCCGACCGGCGCGCTCGAACTCGCGCTGTGGATGGAAGCCGATCGCATGGGCTGGCTGCTGCCGGCCTTGAGCGACGAGCGGTTCGCCATGCAGCGCGAAGTCGTGCTCAACGAACGGCGCCAGAGCTACGAGAACCGGCCGTACGGCCTCGCGCACTTCGCCATGCTCGACGCGCTCCACCAGGACGGCCACCCGTACAAGTGGCCCGTCATCGGCGACCCCGCCGACCTGCGCGCGGCCAGCGTGGACGACGCGCGCGCGTTTTTCTCCCGGTACTACCATCCCGGCAACGCGTCCGTGGCCGTCGCGGGCGATGTGTCGCCGGACGCGGTCTTCGCGCTCGCGGAGAAACTCTTCGGCGCGATTCCTCCGGGGCCGGCTATCGAGCGCGTGATCGCGCCGACGATGGCGGCGCCGGCCGCGCGGCTGATGCTGGAAGATCAGGTCGAGCTGCCGCGGCTGTATCTCGCGTGGCCCAGTCCCGCGCTCTTCGGCGCCGATGACGCCGAGTTGGACCTGGCGGCCGACATGCTCGCCAACGGCAAGACGTCGCGTTTGTACCGCACGCTGGTGCACGAGCAGCGCATGGTCGCCGATCTCGGCGCGTCCCAGGGCTCGCGCGAGTTGCAGGGGATGTTCCAGGTGACGGCGACCGCGGCGCCAGGCAAGTCCCTGATCGACATCCACGATGCGGTGATGGCCGCCATCGGCGCGATGGCCGAGCGCGGTCCGACGGTGCCGGAACTGGCGCGCGAACAGACCCATGCGGAGGCGGCGTTTCTGTCCCGCCTGCAGACGCTCGGCGGTTTCGGCGGGAAATCGGATCAGCTCAACTTCTACCAGACGTATCTGGGCAAGCCGGATGCCGCCGACGACGATCTGAATCGGTATCTGGGCGCGACACCGACGTCGGTGCGCGACGCCGTCAATGAATGGCTGCGTCCCGACCGCCGCGTTGCGCTGTCGGTGGTGCCGTCGGGGCGCGCCGACCTCGCGCTGCCGGGCTCGCGCCCGTCGGGGGTCGCGTGAGCCGGTTCACGATGCCGGAGGTGAGCGCGCCGCGCCCGGTGCGCCTGCCGCCGATCGAGCGATCGACGCTGTCGAACGGCGTGCGCGTGTGGACGCTGCCGCATCATGCGCTGCCGGTCGTGTCGCTCGCCGTGCTGATCGACGCCGGCAGCGCCCTCGATCCGATCGACCAACCCGGACTCGTCGGTCTCGTCGCGGATCTCATCGATGAAGGCGCCGGCGGCCGCGACGCCATTCGGCTGGCCGAAGCGCTGGGCGACCTCGGCGGCACGCTCGAGACGTCGGCGGGGCCGGACTCCATGTCGGTGTCGCTGTGGACGCTGGCGCGCCACCTGAAACCCGCGCTCCGAATCCTCGCGGACGTCGTCGCGCGTCCCGACCTTCGCGACGAGGACCTCACGCGGGTCCGAGAGCTTCGGCTCAGTCGGCTGCAGCAACTCCGGCGATCGCCCGCCGCCGCCGCGGAACGTGTGTTTGCGCGCGCGATCTTCGGCGATCACGGCTACGGCCACTCGGCGCTCGGTACCACCGCGAGCATCTCGGCGATCACCATCGGCGACGTGCGCGCGCACTACGCCCGCGTCGTCTCGCCGTCGCGCGTGACGGTGATCGCCGCGGGCGACGTCACGCATGGCGCGGTCGTGGATGCGGTGAATGAGGGATTTGGAGCCTGGGACGGTCCGATGCGGGACCGTCCAACGTCCGTCGTCCAACGTCCAACGTTCCCCAATGGAACCGGCACGTTGGACGCTGGACGAGGGACGCGGGACGGTCGCGTTCTTTTCGTCCCCCGCGACGGCGCCCCACAGTCCGAGATTCGCGTCGGCCATCTCGGCGTGCGCCGGCTCACGCCCGACTATCACGCGCTGCTGCTGCTCAACGCGGGCCTGGGCGGATCGTTCTCGGGCCGGTTGAATCTCCGGCTCCGTCAGCAGCTGGGCTACACCTACGGCGCGCGCTCGGCCTTCGACATGGACCGCGACGCCGGCACGTTCGCGTGCGAGACATCGGTGCAGGGCGACAAGACCGCCGACAGCGTGATCGAGATCCGGCGGTTGATCGCCGAGATTCGCGAGGCGAGGCCGCTCGACGGCGCCGAACTCGAACTCGCTCGCGGAACGCTCACGCGCGGTTACGCGCGGCACTTCGAGACGCCGCGGCAACTCGCCGGCGCGGTCGCCCAGACGGCGATCTATGGCCTGTCAGACAACGCGTTCGAGGAGTTCGTGCCGAAGGTCGACGCCGTGACGACGGACGATCTGGCCGCGGCCGCGCGCGCGCGGCTGCGCCCGGACGAGCTGATCACCGTCGTCGTCGGTGACTCGACGTGGCGAGCGGACTTA
>SCUN01000055.1 GCA_004297655.1 Acidobacteriota bacterium
AATTGCACCGCGACTGGGGCCGCGCCGGCGTGAACCGCGCGGTCATCGACAAACGCGCGGCCTCCGACACGCTGTGGTCGCTGCTCAGAAACACGCTCATGCCGAAGCCGGTGGAGACGATGTTCCTGTACGCGCCGCAGGGGGTGGGCCTGTTCTCCGAGAAGCTCGCGGATGAGATCCGCGCGAAGGGCAACCGGATCGTGCTCGGCCAGTCGATCACGAAGATCGAGACCAGCGGCAACCGCATCACGGCCGTCAACACGGCGCAGGAACGCATCGAGTGCGACGGCTTCGTCTGGACCGGGCCGATCACCAACATCAACGCGATGCTGGGACTCGACTATTCGCTGAAGTTCCTCTCGACGATCTTCTACAACCTCGAGATCAACGCCCCGTCGAAGTTCCCGTTCCAGTGGACCTACTTCGGCGGCGACGAAGTCTTCTCGCGTTTGTCTACCCCAACGGCCTTCTCACCCACAATGGCGCCGGCGGGCAAACACGGCCTCTGCGTGGAAGTGACGTGCCTCGAGGGCGACGACCGCTGGCAACATCCCGAGAAGCTGACGCAGAAGGTCATCGAAGATCTCGTCAAATCCGAGACGATCGACCGCGCCGATCAGGTCATGAACGTGCACATCGAGCGCGTGCCGTACACGTACCCGATCTACACGCTCGACTACCTGAAGACGCTCAACGCCAACCTCGCGGCGCTGAAAAAGTTCGACAACCTGCTGCTGGCCGGCCGCTCGGGCCGGTTCTGGTACAACAATATGGATCACTCGATCGGCCAGGGATTGACGATGGCCGACAAGATCCTGCGCGGTGAGCATCTGGGCCTCGTCGAGGACGCCGACCGCGAATTCTGGAACGACGAGTCGAATGACGAGCCGAACTAACGGCGTCACCTTGTCCGCGGCCCTTCTTGGCGCCACGGTCGTCGGCCTCTCGATCTGGTTCGGCAACGGCCTCGGCGGCCTCCTCTATCTCATTCTTTATGTGCTGGCGACGATGCCCGGATGGCCGGTGGGCTTTGCGCTGTTCGGCCGCCGGCACGCCGCCGGCTGGATTGCGGGCGCGCTGATCGGGTACGCGATCACCGCGGTCACGCTCTGGACCGTCATCAAGCTCGGCATTCCCGGCGCGCTCACTTTCCTTGGCGCGTGGCTCATCGTCGCGGCGGCGATTCGGCGGGTGTTCAACCGGCGCCGACGCAACCCGCTCGTGGCGTTGCCGTCATGGGGTCGCCGGGACACGCTCGCGCTGATCTTCACGCTGTCGCTCGTGCCGCTGCTCGTCGCGCCGACGTTCCGGAACGTCGGCCGCGCGGACGAGGGTGGCCGGCAACAGTACCGCGCGTACTTCACTGCCGACGTCCTGTGGCACGCCGCGTTGACCAACGAACTCGCGCGGTTCGACATGCCGCCGAGAGACCCGTACGCCGGCGATCAGACGCTCAATTACTACTGGTCGCACTTCCTGCTGCCGGCGAGCGCGCTCGGCACGAATCCGTTCGGCCTGTGGCCGGATCCGCTGCCGCTGCTCAAAGTGAACGCGATGATGTCGGGCCTGCTGTTCGTCGGCGCCATCGCGATGTTCGTGTGGACGCTCGTGCCGCGGGCCTGGCCGATGTTCTGGGCGGTGTCGCTGTCGGTCGTCGCCGCGAGCCTCGAAGGCGCGTACGCGCTCTACGACCTCTACGAGCGCGGCCGGCCGCTCGATGGCGTGCGCGCGCTCAACATCGACGCGATCACGTCGTGGTTCTTCCGCAGCCTCACGATCGACGACCTGCCGCGCTCGCTCTGGTACACGCCGCAGCACGCGATGGCGTGCTCGCTCGGCACGGTCGCACTCATCGTGGCCGGACGTTCGCGCGACGGCCTCCGGTGGCCCGCCGCGCTCGGCGCCGGCGCGCTTCTGGGCGGCGCCGTCATGATGAGCCCGTTTCTCGGCGGCGTCTTCGCCGTGATCTACGGGCTCACCGCGGCGTGGGCGTTTCGCGGCGGCATGCGCGGCTGGGTCGTTCGCGTCGCCACGCACGCCGTGGCCATGGGTCCGGTGATCGCGGCCATCGGCTGGTGCGCGTTCAACCACAACTTCGATGGCGCGGGCGGCGCGGTGCACATCGGCTACACCGGCCCAATCCTGAAGGCGCCCTGGCTGACGCCGGCCCTCGCGCTCGGGCCGCTGCTCGTCGCGGCCGCGCTCGGCATCATCGCGCGCCGATTCACGCCGAACGTCCGGCTGACGCCCGCGATCGTCGCGGTGATTTCCGGTTTCGGGTTGTTCTACTTCGTCACGCTGCCCGGCGGCGATCTCGTGTGGGTCGGCTGGCGCGCGGGCCAGATCCTGTTGATCGGCCTGCCGGCGCTCGCGGCCATCTGGTTTGCCTGGGCGTTCGAGACCCGCGGCCGTCTCGCCGCCGGCGCGCTCACGATCGTGCTGCTCTTCGCGGCCGGATTGCCGACGACCGTGATCGACGCGTACAACGCGCAGGACATCACGAATCGCGACGTCAGCCCCGGCGGGTTCCGGTGGACCGTCGTGGTGCGGCCGCCGCAACTGCGCGCGGCCGCGTGGATCCGCAAATCGACGCCCGCCGACGCGATCGTGCAGATGTCGCCGATTCCGCGCGCGCGTGAGACGTGGACGTTCATCCCGACGTTTGCCGCCCGGCGCATGGCGGCGGGCCTGCCCATTTCGCTGCTGCGAAAACCGCTCTACGACGAACGGTCGGCGCGCGTGGAGCAGATGTACTCGAGCGCGACGGCCCAGGATGCCTGGACGATCGCGCGCGACCTGCACATCGGGTACGTGTATCTCGACGAAGCCGAACGGTCGGCGTACAAAGACAAACTGACGAAGTTCGACGACCGGCCGGACCTGTTCAAGCTACTGATTCAAGACGAAGACGTCAGGGTCTACGAGGTCCAAAAGCTTTCACCATGAAGGCATGAAGTCTCTTTTGGGCGGCGCCTGCGGGATGGCGGCGCCGTCGGTGCGGGGTTCGGAGCCGGCAAAGTGCACGCCCGTGCCGTTCGACATTACGGCCTGACCAAATCCAAACGTTCCGGATCGCGGCGCCACCGTTCGTACATCGTGGCCCAGCGCCTGCAGTTCCCTGCGCGTCGCGTCGGAAATCAACGCTTCGACTTCGACGTCGCAGCCGCCAAATGAGCCCTTTGTGAACCGGCCCATCTCGAGCGCCTGCTGCAGGGTGAGACCGTAGTCGGCGATATCCGAGACGAACTGCGCGTGCGCCTGGGCCTGGTTGAACCCGCCCATGATGCCGAAGCCGATCTTCACGTCGCCTTTTTCCATGAACGCCGGGATGATCGTATGCAGCGGGCGCTTGCGCGGCGCGATCTGGTTCGGATGGCCGTCTTCGAGCGTGAAGAGGCCGCCGCGGTTGTGCAGCATGATGCCCGTGCCTGGCGCGACGAGCCCGCTGCCGAACGCCGAGTAGAGACTCTGAATGAACGACACGATGTTGCCGTCCTTGTCGATCACCGAGAGATAGATCGTGTCGCCGCCGTTGCCGTCGGTCAGCCCGCCGAAGGTTGACGGCTGCACGTTGCAGTTGGCCTTCGCGGGGTTGATCAGCGCCGCGCGCGCCTTCGCGTTGTCCTTCGAGAGCATCGCGGCGGTCGGCACGTTCGACACTTTCGGATCCGCAACGTACCGCAGCATGTCCGCGTAGGCGAGCTTCTTCGCCTCGATCATCGTGTGCATCGCCTTCGTGCTGCCGAGGCCGTACTCCGACATCGGGTACTGCTCCATCAGGTTCAGCATCATCAACGCGGCGATGCCCTGCGTGTTCGGCGGCAGTTCGTACACGGTCCAGCCGCGATAGGTCGTCGAGATCGGATCGACCCACTCGGGCTGGTATTCGATCAGGTCGGCGGCGGTCATCGTGCCGCCCTTCTCTCTCATGACCTGGAGAATCGCGGCCGCCGTCTTGCCCTCGTAGAACCCGGCGGCGCCCTTCTCGGCGATCAGCTTCAACGAGCCGGCGAGATCGGGGTTCCTGAAGATCTCGCCTTCCTTGAGCGCGTGGCCGTTCGGCAGGAAAGTCTTCGCTGAATTGGGATCCGCGCCGAGCTTGCGCTCGCCCGACGCCCAGTAACGGCTGATGACTTCGGTGACCGGAAACCCCTCGGTGGCGTAATAGATCGCGGGCGCGAGCGTTTCGCTGAACGGCAGCGCGCCGAAGCGCTTGCGCAACATCTCCCAGCCCTTGACCGCGCCGGGCACCGTCACGGTGTAGATGCCGCTCTGCGGCATCCGCGTCAGGCCTTTGCTCTTGAGGAGCGCGGCCGTCAACCCCGTCGGCGCCCAGCCGCCGGCGTTCAGGCCGTACAGCTTCTTCGTCTTGGCTTCGTAGTAGATCGCGAAGAGATCGCCGCCGATGCCGTTGTAGTGCGGCTCGACCAGTCCAAGGACCGCGTTCGCGGCAATCGCCGCGTCCACGGCGTTGCCGCCGCGACTCAGAATGTCGGCGCCCGCCTGCGACGCCAGCGGCTGGCTCGTCGCGACGATGCCGAGGGTGGACGTCACCATCGAGCGGCCGACGGGGACTTTCTGCGACGTTACCGCAGGTTCTTGAGCGAGGACTCTACCGTCCAGAGTGCCAACGTCCAGAGTCCCAAAGTAAGGGTGCCAGAGCGCCAAGGTGCCCAGCACACCCAAACCGATTGCGCGAGACGCCGCCCCCTTGAACATCGAGCCTCCTGAACTCTTACCCTGGGACTCTATGCCCCTGGCGCCCTTTCATCTCTCAGCGCAGCGTCTTGTTGAAGAACTCGATCGTGCGCGTCCACGCCAATTTCGCCGCCGCCTCGTTGTATCGCGGCGTCGTGTCGTTGTGGAAGCCGTGCACCGTGCCCTCGTAGACAAACCCTTCGTACTTCACGCCCGCGGCCTTGAGCGCCGCTTCCCACGTCGGCCACGTGTTCGTGACGCCGTCGGTGCCGGCGTAGTGGATCAGCAACTGTGCCTTGATCTTCGCGGTGTCCTCGGCGTTCGGCTGGCGGCCGTAGAACGGCACGCCGGCGGCCATGTCGGCGCCCTTTCGAACGGCGAGCTGATTAACGATGCCGCCGCCGAAGCAGAAGCCGACGACGCCGACCTTGCCGTTGGATTCAGGGCGCGCCTTCAGCCAGTCGAACGACGCGACGAAGTCCTCGAACATCTTCGGGCCGTTGACCTGCCGGAATTTCACGGCGCCCTCTTCGTCGTTCGTGAACGGGCCCACCGACGTATTCCCGTCCGGCGCGAAGGCCACGAAGTTGGCGGCGGCCGCGCGCCGAGCGACGTCTTCGATGTACGGATTGAGGCCGCGGTTCTCGTGAATCACGAGGACGGCCGGGAGTTTGCCGGTCGCGTTCTTCGGCTTCGCGAAATAGCCTCTGATCGAGCCGTTGCCCGCGGGCGACGGCACCGTCTCATAGCTCGTCGTGAGCCGGGCGTCGTCTTTCGGAACTTGCTGCGCCCACGCATAGTTGGGCCGCATCGTCTCAAAGATCGCAGCCACGGTGAGACCGCCGACCGCGAACTTCTGCGCGCGCGCGAAGAACTCGCGCCGGTCGATTTCGCCGTGCTGGAATTCGTGGAAGAGGTCGAGCAGTTCCTGCGGGTAATCCGAAGCCTGTTTGCGTTCCATGCGCGGATTCTAGCCTTAGTCCGCGAATTCGGACAAAGCCCCGCAATGCCCACCTTGGAGGGCCATGTAGGGCCGTGGAGAAATCCACCTCTTCAATGGGGGCTGGCTTCGGCCTTGCAGGCAAACTGGCAATGCAGCCAACACTGCATCCGGATAACGATGCGGTGCTCGCCGCGGCTATTGAGGTGCATCGCCGGCATCCGGTTTCGAGCTGAAGTGCCCGTGCCGCTGCTCTACAAGGACACCGAATTGGATTGTGGCTTTCCCTTTTGTGAGAAGTGAAATCCGAGCCTCCACGGCTCTCCATGGCCCTCCAAGGTGAGAGGCTACGAGGGTGGCTTCCATATCAACCCGACCGCAGGCTTACGAAGTCCCAGCGCGGGCCAAATCACTTCGATCGCAACTTCGGACTCCTTGAGCGAGCCGATACCAAGGTGAACCGGCAATGCGTTCTGCATGTCGTAACCCGAGCCGCTGTCGACCAGCGATGAGGCGATGAGCCGGCGCGTGCCCCGCTGATAGGCACGCACTTCGGCGCCCGCCTGCGGCCAGGCCCGCGGGCCGGCGGTTCGCACGCGAATCGAGCGGGCATCAGGGCCGGGCGTCAGGTTGCGCAGCACGGAGTGCATTCCGGTCGGCTGTGAGCCGGTCAGCGCGAGGTCGAGGTTCCCGTCTCCGTCGGCATCGACCCATGCCGCGCCGTGATCCGCGTTGAGCGCGCGAACATCGGGTGGCGTGCGGTCTTCGAAGCGCGTTCCGGTATTGATGAGCAGATAGTCGGGATACTGCACGCCGCCGGTGATGGTGCCGTTCACG
This sequence comes from Acidobacteriota bacterium, assembly GCA_004297655.1. Taxonomy (GTDB): domain Bacteria; phylum Acidobacteriota; class Vicinamibacteria; order Vicinamibacterales; family SCN-69-37; genus SCUN01. Next base: position 6,476 of record SCUN01000055.1, read on the forward strand.
TACACGTCCACACGGCCGTCGTTGTTCACATCGCCGAAGATGCACGTGTCGTAGTGCCCGTCGATCGCCACGCCCCAGGCGCGCGAGACATCCTCGAACGTGTGATCGCGCTGTGCGAGGAAGAGCCCATTGGGCCCGTAGTTCGCCGTGAAGATGTCGAACAGCCCGTCGTTGTTGACATCGGCCACGCAGGGCCGCACGGTCCCGCTCGATGGGTCATTCGCGGCTCGTCCACCCCACGCCACGCCCGCGGCCGCGGCCACGTCAACGAAGCGTCCCTTGTCGTTCCGAAACAGCCCGTTGGGATCGCCGTCCATGTTCGCGACGTACAAATCGAGGTCCCCGTCCTGGTCGTAGTCGAACCACACGGCGCCCACCGACTTGCGGGCGTCGGCAAGACCAACCTCGGAAGCGACGTCGACGAACCGCCCGCCCGTATTTCGGTACATCGCGTTCGGCCGATCTCGAAAAGCGACGAACAAGTCGAGATCGCCGTCGCCGTCGAAATCGACGAATGCCGGCTGGCGCACCGCGCCCGTCATCACGGTCAACCCGACGGCGTCGGTGACGTCGACGAACGAACCGTTCGAACCGGCGGTCGCAGCCATGACCGAGCCACTGTTGCGATAGAGCTTCAGCAAAGACGACGAACCGGGGGTGTAGCCGACGAGGAGATCCATCCGGCCGTCCTCGTCGAAGTCGGCCCAGGCCGCGGCCCGAACGGCGCGTGATTCGGCCAAGCCAACGAGCGGCGCGACATCACGAAACGTCCCTGCGGCGCGGAGTTCGTTGCGGTACAGACGACTCGGCGTGGCCCCATTGAACCCGACGAACACATCAACGGCAAGGTCACCGTCATAGTCTGCCCACGCGTTGACGAACGCCCCGCCGGCGGCGAAGAGGTTCGGTTGAATCGGCTCGAACCGAATGGCCGCGCCCTGCAGCGCGAGGATGAGCACGGTCAGCGGCACGCGAATCACAGGGGCATCTCACCACGAACATCGGTTGGGGTCCATCGAAGAAGACTCCACGGCCCTCCATGGCCCTCCAAGGTGGAAAGCTCTACGATCTACGGATATGCGCTGGCGCTTCGCCTTCGCCTCGTTCTTACTGGCTGCCGCGACGGTGTCGGCCCAGCCGCAGGCGCCTCTATATAAGGATGCGACGGCGCGAATCGAGGACCGCGTGCTGGATCTCATCGGGCGGATGACGCTCGAGGAGAAGTTCTGGCAGCTCTACATGATCCCGGGCGATCTGGACGATCCGGCGAACGATTACTCGAACGGCGTGTTCGGGCTTCAGATTTCCGGGCCGGCGGTGAAAGACGCGCGATCGCACGCCGAGCGGATCAACGCGATCCAGAAGTACTTCGTGGAGAAGACGCGGCTCGGCATCCCGATCATCCCCTTCGAAGAGGCGCTCCACGGTCTCAAGGCGCCAGGCGCCACCGTGTTTCCGCAGGCCATCGGCCTCGCGGCGACGTGGGACGTGCCCCTCATGCGACGCGTCGCCGACGCCGCCGCGGCCGAGACACGCTCGCGCGGCATCCGCGACGCGCTCTCCCCCGTCGTCAACATCGCAGACGATGTGCGGTGGGGACGAGTGGAGGAAACGTACGGCGAAGATCCGTATCTCTCGTCCGAGATGGCGCGCGCCTTCGTCGGCGGCTTCGAATTCGCCGGCGTCGTCGCCACGCCGAAGCATTTCATCGCCAACAGCGGCGACGGCGGACGCGACAGCTACCCCGTGTTCATGAACGAGCGGATGCTGATGGAGCGGTACTTCCCGCCGTTCGAGGCGGCGCTCGCGGCCGGCGCGAGGTCGATCATGACGTCGTACAACTCCTGGGACGGCGCGCCGGCGACACAGAATCCGCGGCTCCTGAACGAGATCCTGAAGCGCGACTGGAAGTTCGGCGGGTTCGTGATCTCCGACGCCGCCGCAACCGGCGGCGCGACCGTCTTGCACATGACCGAGCCGAACACGCCGACGGCCGCGGCGCACGCGCTGGCATCGGGTCTCGACGTGATCTTCCAGTCGTCGTACCCGCAGTACCGGCCGTATTGGTCGGCGTTCGAGCGCGGCCTGATCCCGAAGAACACGATCGACGCGGCGGTCGGCCGGG
>SCUN01000056.1 GCA_004297655.1 Acidobacteriota bacterium
CTCGCGCGCGACGCGCCAGTTGGCGCCGGGTGCGGCTCGTCAGTTCGCGAACGAAGCGCAGCAGGCGTCGCTCGACGCGCAGAACCTCCGCCGTTCACTCGCCGACGCGGGCGCCACGAAGGAAGACCTGGCGGCGCTCGAACAGGTGCTCGCCAACCTGCGCACGCTCGGCCAGCCCAACGCGTACAACGACCCGTCGGCGACCGAAGAACTCGCCGCGCGCGCCATGGACAAGCTGCAGACGCTCGAGTTCAACCTTCGCAAGAAGGTCGAGAAGAGCAACCAGTTGTTCCTGAACGGCTCCGACCAGGTGCCGCCGGCGTTCCGCGGATCGGTCGAGGAGTACTACCGGTCGCTCGCCAAGAAGGGCGGCGCAGCCGACCCTTCATCAAACAAGAAGGGCGGCGGCGGAACGCCGCCGCCGGTGATCAAGAAGTAGCCTCATCGTGGCTATGTAACTAGAGGCTATTGAAGGATCCGCTATCTGCTAAGGCCTATGGGGCGCCTCGTGCAACTGGCGAGGCGCCATTTTTTTCGTACTTCTTGGCCGATGGAATTTGCAGATTCTGCAACGTCAGCTTGACGATCCGAGAGGACCGCGCGATTTGCGGTCGATGTCACGAAACTGACCAAATCATTCGCGGATGAGCCGGCAAGCGAGATCATCACCAAACAGCTCATTCGCAGCGCGACGAGCACCGCCGCAAACTATCGCGCGGCCGGGCAAAGCAGATCGCACGCCGAGTTTCGCTCGAGGCTCGCGACCGTTCTCGAAGAGGCCGACGAGTGCATTCATTGGCTGGAGTTTTCCCGGAATGCCGGTCTTACGCAGGGACCTGAGCTCGAGCGTCTCCATCGAGAAGCCAAGGAACTCGCCGCTATCTTTGGAGCCAGCCGGCGCACCGCGATGCAGAACGCCAGGCGGCACGCGGCGGCGAGGAAAGTTTCATCGGCGAAGTGATCAGAGGCGGGCCGGAGGATCACCGCATTGCGATAACCGATCCTTCAATAGCCTCTAGCCACATAGCCAAGATGGAAGCTACTTGTATAGCTGCGGCAGCGTCTTCTTCAGCGCGGCCACCTTCGGCGCGTCGTTGATGACGATGTACGGGTCGTTCGGATGTTTGGTGGCGTAGTTCTGGTGGTACTCCTCGGCGGGGTAGAAGCCCTCGAGCGCTGAGACCTTGGTGGCGATCGGCGCGGAGTAGACCGACGCCCCATCGAGCTGAGCGATGTAGGCCTTCGCGATCGTCTCCTGTTCAGGATTCGCCACGAAGATTTCTGACCGGTACTGCGGCCCATCGTCTGGCCCCTGCCGGTTGACCTCGGTCGGATCGTGCGCGACCGAGAAGAACACGCGCATCAACTGGCCCACGGTGACCTTCGACGGGTCGTAGATCACCTGGACGGATTCCGCGTGGCCCGTGCGACCGGTGCTCACCATTTCGTACGTCGCCATGTCCTGCGGGCCGCCGGCGTAGCCCGATGTCGCCATCACGACGCCCTTCGTGTGCTGGAACACAGCCTGGATGCCCCAGAAACACCCGCCGGCGAAGACGATCATCTTCTGATCGCTCTTCGTCGCCGGCGCCTCATCGACGGCCGGCGCCGGAATCACCACGGCGCGCGCGGCAAACGCCGGGGCGCACGCGGTCGCGAGTAGCAGAAAGACCGCCAGCCCTTTGTTCATCTCAGAATCCTACGACAGCGCCGATCGAAAAGCTCCGCCCGGCCCCCGGGACCCAGCGCGCCACCGGGCTCGCGTGGTACTCGGCGTTCGAAAGATTGCGCGCGTTGCCGCGGAGTTCGAGGGATTTGTGAATGCGCCACGAGGCGCCGGCGTCGAGCATCGTGTAGCCCGGCGCGACGGTCTCGTTCGGGCCGGGTGAGTCCATCTCGGCGAACCTGGCGACGCGGAAGAACAGCGCGCCGTTGGTGCGAATCTGCTGGCGGACCACGACGCTGGCCGATCCGGGCGAGAGATCATCCAGGCCGGTGCCATCGTCAACCGCCTTGCCGTTCATCGTCTGGGCGGCGAATTCGAACGAGAGGCCGTGGCCGAGCGTGGCCTGGAGTTCGGCTTCCCACCCGGTGAGCTTCGCCGTGCCGCGGTTTCTGAAAAAGAAGAAATCGGTCTGCGTCTGATAGCGCTCGATGAGGTTCTTGATCTCGTAGCGGTACGCGTAGAGGCCGGCGCGAATCGCCTTCGACGAGTAGTGCGCGCCCAGATCGAACTGCAGACTGGTCTCCGGCGAGAGATCCGGATTGCCGGTGATGAAGCCCCGGCCCGTCGGGCCGCGATAGTAGAGATCGGAGAGCCGCGGATCGCGCGACCCTCTCGAGGCCTGCGCGGTGAAGGAGAGCCCCTCGAACGGGCCGACGGTCAGCGACCCGAATCCGGACCCGGACGTATTGCGCTCGGACCGGTTGCCGAAGTAGCCGCCGCGGTTCGTGTTGCTCACGACATCCGCGCGTACGCCGATGGCGGCGTTGACCTTCGGCGCGACGACCGCGCGCGCCTGCGCGAAGAGGCCGGTGTCGACCTTGCGCGCGTTCTCGGTCGAGAGCGTGTCGTTCACGGACGTCTCGGCGCCGGCGAGGTTGTAGCTGACGGTGATGTCGTGGGCCTCGAGGCCGAAGCGTCCGTTGAGATCGAGGCCGCCTTCGAAGCGGACGCGGTTGGTGTTCTTCTCGGCCACCGCTCGCAGGCCGAAGTCGTTGGCGGTGATGTCGGCGCGGACGAGGCTGCGCGCGCGCGTAGCCGTGGCGAACGTGTCCTGGTCGGTGCGCTGGTCGGACGTGCCGAAGAAGCCGGTGACGCGGAGCTGGCTCAATCCGCGCGCGCCCGCCGTTTCGTACTCGGCCGTGAACCGATGCGAGTTCTCGTACGGATAGAAGAAGCGCGTGACGTTCGAGTTGTTGCGCGGGCGCTCGACATCGCGCGCGAAATCGCCTTGCCATCCGGCGGTCAGCAGTCCCTTCGTGCTCATGTGCATGGCGCGC
>SCUN01000057.1 GCA_004297655.1 Acidobacteriota bacterium
GGTGCTGAGCTGCACCGCGCCGCCGGTGTGCTCGGCGACGCGCTTCAGAATCGCGTAGCCGTGGGCGTCGCCGTCGGAGAGCGCGACCAGCACGTGAAACATCGCGGGGGTGAGCGGGAGGAGTGACCGGGGATCTCGCATCTCTGTCGTGCCACGATACGTCGTGACGCGACATATATCCAGGCTGTCCGGACCGGAACACTCGATCGGCCGGCTTACTTGCCCGGCTTGTACACGCGCTCGGTGTGCCCCGCGAGCTGCGCGGGGTAGAAGTAGACCTCGCGCAGGTTGCCCGTCGCGTAGCGCTCGGCCTGATCGTTGAAGTGCTTCGACTTCGGATCGCCGCTCTCGCCGCCCGCCGTCACCGCCCGTGCCCGGACCGTCGGACCGAATTCGACGACGGCGACGAAGCTGTTGCCGCTGGTGCCGTAGATCTTCTTCGAGCCGTTGTAGCTCCGCGCGCCGAACGAGGCGAGCGAGCCCCACGTGGCCGAGCTGAACGCGACCGGAATGCTCGGCCCGGCGTCGGTAAACGGATGCACGAGGTCGTCGGTCAGGCGCTGGAACCGGTTGATGTCGCCCCACGGCGTCTGCCATTTGCCGAAGTCGGCCGTCAACTTGTCGATGCCGGACGCGAGCGATTCGAGGAGCATCGCCGCGGGCGCCTGCGTGCCAATGAATTCCTCCGTGGAGATGCCGGCGCGCCGCGCATCGGCGGCGACCTTCGGCGTGATCGCGTTGCCGAAGTAGATCGCGACCGACGTGGGCACCGATGTCGCGGACCATCGGAAGTCCCACGCGCGCAGCAGCGCGATCGGCTCGGCGAGTTTCGTCTTGAGCGCGCCGGCCGGCGCCGCGTCCCAGGCCTTCACGAGCGCGGGAATCGGCTTCTCGAACCACGGCTGATAGCTGTCGTAGGCTGCGGCAACGAGGCCGTCGAGCGTGAAGTCTCTCTTATTGGAGAACACTCGCAAGGCGTGCAATCCCCGTGGAGTTTCCATGGTGCCGGTCTCGACGTAGACAGGGAAGTCCCCGCGCTTCGGACTGCTCGGGCCCGCCGCAGACCACGGCCAGTTGTTGGAGTTGTAGACCCAGCCGCTCTGCGGGTTGATGACGTTCGGCGACTCATCGACCGAGAGGAGCGGACCCCAGTCGGTGGCCGGGTCGCTGCCGTCCACGGGCCGGGTCCAGTCGAACTTCGGATTGCGCCGCGGAATGAAGTTGCTGTGGAGATACGCGACGTTGCCCTGCGAGTCGGCGAACAGCGTGTTGTTCGACGAATTCGCGTGCAACTCCATCGTCTTCTTGAACTCGGCCAGGTTCGCGGCTTTGGTGCGCGAGTACGACTGCGTGAGCGCCTTCACCGGCTCCTGCATCGAGGCGTAGGCCACCCATTGGCCGGCGGTCCTGTCGCCGATTGACCGCACGATCGGGCCGTGCGCGGTGCGGTAGACGGTGAACGACTTCTCGGCCATGCCGGTCGCGGTCTTGTACGGCACCGTGATCACGGAACTTGTGACCGGCAACTCCGCCGTGCCCCGCTTCGAGAAATACCTTCCGTCTTTCAGCGTGACGGTCTCGATGAATTCATCGGTCGCGTCGACGCCGCTTGTCGTGTGCATCCATCCGGCGTGCTCGTTGAAGCCCTGGTAAATGAAGAACTGGCCCCAGGTCGACGCGCCGTAGGCGTTCAGGCCCTCGTCGCTCGTCATCTGGAGTTCGGATCGGAAGAAGAAGGAGGTGTGCGGGTTGATGAGGAGCAGCGCGTGCTTCGATGTCGTGTTCGACGGCGCGACGGCCGCGCCGTTCGATCCGCGCGGTTCCGTGTCCTCGCGCTCCTCGCGCGCCACGCCTCCATAGAACGCCGCGAGCGCGCTCAGGTTCACCTTCTCGATGTCGCCGCCGATGCTGCCTTCGCTGAATGTCAGCGCCATCCACGGCTCGAAGCGCGTGATCACGCGCGGCTTCACCTGCGGATGGGTGGCGAGGTAGTAGTTGAGACCGTCCGCCCAGGCGTTCATCAACGCTTGCAGCCAGGCCGGGCTCGCGGCGAACTGCTTCTTCATGTCCGCCGGATCGATGAAGAGCTTCATCCGGAGGTCGCGCCAGATTTCGGCTTCGCCCTCGGCTTCGGCCAGCCGGCCCTGCGAGTTGATGAAGTTGGTCTCGACGCGATTGAAGTCGTCTTCGGCCTGCGCGTAGATGGCCCCGAACACCGCGTCGGCGTCGGTCTTGCCGTGGACGTGCGCGATGCCCCAGTCGTCGCGCGTGATCGTGACATTGGCGGCTTGCCGCTCCCACCGGGCCAGGTCGGCCGATTGCGCGCTGCCGTGCTGGACGGCGGTGGAAACGAGAAGGGCGGCGACGAAAAGGAGCAGGCGCTTCATGCGCGCGATTCTAGCGCGGAAGCGCGCCCCTTATCTGCGGCCGCGCCCGTACAGGATCTGGCCGGGCCGCGCCGGCGTCATCGCGCCGTTCTCGAAGATCACCTGGCCGTTCACCAGCACCGCGAAGAACCCCTCGGCGTACTGATGCGGCGCCGTGAACGTCGCCGTATCGCGCACCGTCGCCGGGTCGAAGATGGCGATGTCGGCCTTCATGCCGGGCCTGAGCACGCCGCGATCGGTGAAGCCGAGGCGGGCGGCGGGGAAGGAGGTCATCTTCCGCACGGCCTCCTCGAGCGTGAGCACGTGCTCGTCGCGCACGTAGCGGCCGAGCACGCGCGCGAATGTGCCGTAGCTGCGGGGATGCGGATTCGCGCGGCCGAAGATCGGCACCTCGCCATCCGACGCGATCATCGTCGCTGGATGCTTGAGGATGCGAACCAGATCGTCTTCGCTCATGGCGTGGAAGATGCCCTGGCAGCCGCCTTGTTCGACGAGCCACATCGTGGTGTCCGCGGCGTTGGGGATCGTCGGCTCGAGTCCGCGCTGGCGCGTGAGATCGGCGAGCGTCTTGCCGGCGAGCGACGGATCGAAGCCGCAACTGGCGAACTGCACGTTCTTCGCGTCGCCGCCGCCGCGTTCGTCGCGGATCATCGCGATCGAGTCGCTCTTGATCCGCGCCCGCTGGGCCGGATCCTTCAGTCGCGCGAGTTGGTCGGCACGCGTGCCCTCGAGCGCCCACGCTGGCAGCAGCGCCGCGGCCACGCTGGTGCTCGAGGCGGTGTAGGGATACTGATCGAGCGTGACATCCACGCCGCGCGCCCGCGCGGCATCGATCAGCGCCAGCATCTCCTTGCTCTTTCCGAAGTTTGCCGTGCCGACGACCTTCGCGTGGCTGACCTGCGTCGGCAGCCCGCCGCCCTCGCCGATCGCGATCGTCTCGCGTACGCTGTCGAGCACCTTCGACGCATCGTCGCGCTGATGCGACTCGTGCATGCCGCCGTATTTCGCCGCCACCTTGGCGAGCGCGATCACTTCGTCGGTCGGCGTGAACGTGCCGGGCACGTAGAACAGGCCCGTGCTGATGCCGAGCGCGCCATCGCGCATGGCGGTCTCCATGAGCGCCGTCATCCGGCCGATTTCCTCCGGCGTCGCCTTGCGATTGACGTCGCCCATGACTTCAGAGCGCACCGAACCCTGGCCGACGAACGCCCCGATGTTCACCGACGTTCTCAGTTGCGCGAGCGCGTCCAGGAATGGGCGCAGGGGCAGCGGCGACGAGCCGTCCGGGCCTTCGATGACGGTCGTCACGCCCTGTCGCGTGTAGTTGTCCGCCGTGGGCACCTGATTGATGCCGCGGCGCGCGTGGGTGTGGATATCGATGAAACCGGGCGAGACCACCCGGCCACCGGCGTCGATCGTGCGGCGCGCCACGCCCTCGATCGACGGAGCGACGCGGACGATGGTGTCACCCTGTATCGCGATGTCGCCGCGAAACCACATCGCCCCGGTGCCGTCGACAATTCTGGCGTGTGTAAGCAGGACGTCGAAGGATGGCGTTTGAGCGTGTAACGCGGTTACGATCAGGGCCGCGATGGGCAAAGCAAGGCGTCGCATACGTGGATTCTAGATGGAGAGGGCTATGAAGGATCGAATGATGCGTTCCCGGTTCTACGTGCTGCTGGCGCTCGTCGCGCTGGCGCCGTTTGCGGTACTCGCCCAGGGTCAGCAGGCCAAGCCGCCCGCCGGGAAAGCGCCGGTGATGACGGTCGCCGCCCCGGCGGCGCCCGACGTGATCTCGAAGGAGATGCCGTTTTCCGGTCCCGGGTGGCAGGACGCCATCATCAAGCAGGAAGGCTACGTGGCGCCGCCGAAGGAAATCGCGGACGCGGTGCTGACCAAGCGCTACCTGAACGTCACGTTCAACAACCTCAGCCCGGACAAGAAGTGGAATCTCTTCCAGATTGGCGACGGTCCGGTCGTGATGAAGACGTTCTCCAAGCCCTTTGACGAATTGGGCGGCGTGTTCATTGACTTCCGCGCGAATCGGTTGCGCACGCTGACGATCACGAACGGCGTCGGCATCGACGTGCTCTCGACGACCGACGGCAGCCGCCGGTCGATTGCATTGCCGGCCGGCGCCCGCGTGTCGAACGCGACGTGGACGCCCGACGGCAAGGGCATCGCCTTCTTCGTGCACGGCGAAACGGGCTCGCACATCTGGCTGGCGGATGCGACGACGCTGGCGGCGCGTCAGGTGACGAAGCAGCCGGTGCTCGCCACATTTGTGACGTCGTTCAGCTTCTCGAACGACGGCAAGCAGATCTTCACCGTGATGGCGCCCGACGGCCGCGCGCCGCGTCCGGTCGAACCGGAACTGCCGAGCGGCCCGCTCGTGAAAGTGCTGTCCGGACAGAAGGAACAGAACCGGACGTATCCGAGCCTGATGAACACGCCGTTCGATTTCGCGCTGCTCGAATGGCACGCGACGGGACAGCTCGTGTCCGTGGACGCGGCGACCGGCGTGTCGACCAAGATCGGCGCGCCCGCGATGATCACGGGCGTGAATCCGTCTCCGGACGGGCAGTACGTGCGCGTGACGCGCATGACCAGGCCGTTCTCGTATCTCGTGCCGGTCTCGAGCTTCGGCGCGATCGAAGAAGTGTGGGATCGCACCGGCAAGACGCTGACGCAGCTGTCCGAGCGGAAGATCAACCTCGGCTCGGCCGGCGCGGCCGACGATCCGCAGGACCCGGCGGCCGGCGGCGGCCGCGGCGGCGCGAATCAAGCCGGTAAGCGCGAAGTGACCTGGCGAACCGACGGCGCGGGCCTGAGCTATCTCGAACAGGAACCGGCGCCGGCCGGCGCAGCGGCGGCGGC
>SCUN01000058.1 GCA_004297655.1 Acidobacteriota bacterium
TCGTCAACGGCTTCCGGCATTCGCTCGTGCCCGGCTTCGTCGATCCGCACACGCATGTCGTCTTCGCGGGCGACCGGCGCGACGAACTGCGGCGACGGCTCGCCGGCGCCACCTACGCGGAGATCGCGGCCGCGGGCGGTGGCATCATCTCGACGGTCGCGGCCACGCGCGCCGCGTCGGAAGAGGAACTTCGAACGCAGTCGATGGCGCGCTTGCGGGAGATGCTGGCGGCCGGCACCACGACCTGCGAGGCGAAGAGCGGGTATGGCCTGAACGTCGAGACCGAGCTCCGCGTCCTCCGCGTGATCCAGCAGTTGAACGCCGCGCAGCCGATGGAACTCGTGCCGACGTTCATGGGCGCGCACGAAGTGCCGGTTGAATTCCGCGGGCGGCAAAGCGACTACGTGCGGCTCGTCGTCGACGAGATGATCCCGCAGGCGGCCGGGCTCGCGGAGTGGTGCGACGTCTTCTGCGAAACCGGCGTGTTCACGCCGGCGGAGTCCACCGCCATTCTCGAGGCCGGCAAGCGCGCGGGGCTCAAGCCGCGCATTCACGCCGACGAACTCGGGGCGAGCGGCGGCTCGCAGGTCGCCGCGGCGGTCGGCGCCCGGTCGGCCGATCATCTCGTGCACGCGCCTGCAGACGGCATCGCGGCCATGGCCCGGGCCGGCGTGATCGCGACGCTCCTTCCCTGCGCCGCGTTCTATCTGAAGCTCGGCCGCTATGCGCCGGCGCGCGACTTCATCAACGCCGGCGTGCCGGTGGCGCTCGCGACCGACATCAACCCGGGCGGCGGATTCTCGCCGTCCATGCCGTTCGCGATGACGCTCGCCTGCTTCGGAATGGGACTGACGTTCGAGGAGGCGCTGGTGGCCGCGACGATCAACGCGGCGGCGTCCATCGATCGGCACGATCGCGTCGGCAGCCTCGAACCGGGCAAGCAACTCGACGCGGTCCTCGTGAGCGGACCCGCCATCAACCTGCTGCGCGTGGGCGCGGCCTCAATCGCCGGCGTCTTCAAGCGCGGCAAGGACATCCATCGACATGTCACTCACTGACCGGACCGTCACTTCCCTGCTCGACGCCTTCTCGTCCGCCGATCCGACGCCCGGCGGCGGCTCCGCCTCGGCGCTCGCCGGCGCCGTCGCGGCGTCTTTGTTGTCGATGGTCGCCAGCATGCCGAAGTCGAAGACCAACGCGGTCGCCGAGCGCGAGGCGCTCGACGAGGCGAACACCGAGATCGTCAAGCTCCGCTCGACGCTGATCGAGCTCGTCGACCGCGACGCCGACGCCTACGACCTCGTCGTCGCCGCCTTCCGGAAACCGAAGGGCACCGACGAGGAGAAAGCCGCGCGAAAGGCGGCGATCCAGGACGCGACGCGCGTCGCGACGGAAGTGCCGCTCGAGACGATGAGCGCGTGTGCGGGACTGCTGAGCCTGGCGAAGACCGTCGGCGCGCACGGCAATTCCAACGCGGCGAGCGACGTGGCCGTCGCCGTCGAGCTCGCGCGCGCGGGCCTCAAAGGCGCGCGCTACAACGTCGACATCAATCTGGGCGGCATCAGCGACGCCGCGGTGGCCGCGTCCCTACGTCAGCGGGCGGACGCTCTGAACCTGTGACGTGTGACGTGTGACTTCTAGCTTGCTCAGCGCACTATCGTCCCAATGCGCTCCCAACGGATGCCGTTGAGAAACGATGAGTCGTCGGCGAGCGAGAAGTACATGAATTCGGCTTTGCCCTTGACGTAGCTGATCGGCAGGAAGCCCCAGTAGCGGCTGTCCTCCGAGTTGTCGCGGTTGTCGCCCATCATGAAGTACTGATCGGACGGCACGGTCACCGGGCCGTAGTCCTGCCGCACGTCGTCACTCACCGGCTCGTTCTCGCCGCGCGGCGCCTCGACGAAGTGCGCGTAGGGCTCGGTCAGCGCCTGCCCGTTCACGTAGACGGTCTTCCGCTTCAACTCGATCTTGTCGCCCGGCAGCCCGATCACGCGCTTGATGAAGTCGCGCTCCGGCTCCTTCGGGAACTTGAACACCACGACGTCTCCGCGCCGGACGGTCGAGAAAGTCATCTTGTTGACGATCAGGTGGTCGCCGACGAGCAGATTCGGCTCCATCGAGCCGGTCGGAATCTTGAACGCCTGAAACACCCACGTGCGCACGAATAGCGCGAGGATGACGGCGACGACGAGCGATTCGAAGTACTCGCGAAAGACGGATTTCTTCATTCGTTGTCCGACGTCCCGATCTTGAGCACGGCCAGGAACGCCTCCTGCGGGATCTCGACGCGGCCGACGCGCTTCATGCGCTTCTTGCCTTCCTTCTGCTTCTCGAGCAGCTTTCGCTTGCGGGAGATGTCGCCGCCGTAGCATTTGGCGAGCACGTTCTTCCGCAGCGCGCTGACGGTCTCGCGCGCGATGATCTTGCTGCCGATCGCGGCCTGGATGGCGACTTCGAACATCTGGCGCGGGATCAGCTCGCGCATCTTCGACACCAGGGCGCGGCCGCGCGGATAGGAGTTGGCTTCGTGCACGATCATCGACAGCGCGTCGACGGGGTCGCCGTTGACGAGGATGTCGAGCTTGACGAGCGGCGACTCCCAATAGCCGGTGACGTGGTAGTCGAGCGACG
>SCUN01000059.1 GCA_004297655.1 Acidobacteriota bacterium
AGAGCGGCATCATCCGCATCGGCGCGAGCGTGAAGCCGGGCGACATCCTCGTGGGCAAGGTCACGCCGAAGGGCGAGACCCAGCTGACGCCGGAAGAGAAGCTGCTGCGCGCGATCTTCGGCGAGAAGGCCGGAGACGTAAAGGACGCCTCGCTCACGTGCCCCCCGGGCATCGAGGGCATCGTCGTCGGCGTGCGCATCTTCTCGCGCAAGGGCATCGAGAAGGACGACCGCGCGAAGCAGATCGAGCAGGACGAGCTCGACCTCATGGAGAAGAACCTCCAGGACGAGGTCCGCATCCTGCACGAGGAAACCAAGAAGCGCCTGGTGCAGCTGCTCGTGGGCCGCACGCTCCGTTCGGACCTGTACGACATCGACGGCCGCGAGCGGATCCTCCGCAAGGGCACGGCGCTCACGCTCGAGGCGATGGCCGACGTGCCGTTCTCGGTGCTCGTCCGGTCGCGCGTCGAAACCGACGACCTGGGCTTCGAGGACGAACTGCGCGTGATGGAAGACCGCACGGCGCAGCGCGTGGACGTCATCCAGCGCGAGTTCGAGGAGAAGAAGGACAAGATCCGCCGCGGCGACGAGCTGCCGCCGGGCGTGATCAAGCTCGTGAAGGTGTACGTCGCGATGAAGCGCAAGTTGTCGGTCGGCGACAAGATGGCCGGGCGGCACGGTAACAAGGGCGTCATCGCGCGCATCCTCCCCGAGGAAGACATGCCCTATCTGCCGGACGGCACGCCGGTGGAGATCGTGCTCAACCCGCTCGGCGTTCCGTCGCGTATGAACGTCGGTCAGATTCTCGAGACGCACCTCGGCTGGGCCGCGCACGCGCTCGGTCTCTACTTCGCGACGCCCGTGTTCGACGGCGCCACCGAAGGCGAGATCAAGAAGTGGCTCGACGAGGCGGGTTTGCCGAAGGGCGGCAAGACGCCGCTCTACGACGGCATGACGGGTCAGAAGTTCGAGCAGGAAGTGACGGTGGGCTACATCTACATGCTCAAGCTGTCGCACCTGGTCGACGACAAGATCCACGCGCGCTCGATCGGACCGTACTCGCTCATCACGCAGCAGCCGCTCGGCGGCAAGGCGCAGTTCGGCGGACAGCGATTTGGAGAAATGGAGGTGTGGGCGCTCGAGGCGTACGGCGCGGCGCACATCCTCCAGGAACTCCTCACCGCGAAGTCCGACGACGTGATCGGCCGGGCGAAGATCTACGAGTCGATCGTCAAGGGCGACGCCTCGTTCCAGGCCGGCTTGCCGGAATCGTTCAACGTGCTCATCCGCGAGCTGCAGGCGCTCGGCCTTGATGTGGAACTCATCAAGACGCGCAAGGCCCTCGCGGGCGAGGAACCACCAACTACTGAGGCACCGCAGGAACCGACCCCTGTGACGCCGGTGGGAGCGTAACTGACATGAGACCCAACGTTCACGAAAAGGGCCAGCTCACCTCGGACTTCGACGCGATCCGCATTTCGCTCGCGTCGCCCGAGAAGATCCTCGAGTGGTCGCACGGCGAAGTCACGAAGCCCGAGACGATCAACTACCGCACGTTCAAGCCGGAACGCGACGGCCTGTTCTGCGCGAAGATCTTCGGCCCGGTCACCGACTGGGAGTGCCTCTGCGGCAAGTACAAGCGCATGAAGCACCGCGGCGTGGTGTGCGACAAGTGCGGCGTCGAAGTGACGCAGGCCAAGGTGCGACGCGAGCGCCTCGGCCACATCGCGCTCGCCACGCCGGTCAGCCACGTGTGGTTTTTCAAGGGGCTGCCGAGCCGCATCGGGCATCTGCTCGATATCTCGCTCCGCGACCTCGAGCGCATCCTCTACTTCGAGGCCTACGTCATCATCGACGCCGGCGACACGGAGCTGAAGGACAAGGGCCTGCTCAACGAAGAGCAGTTCCGCACCGAGCGCGAGAAGTGGGGCTTCAAGTTCAAGGCCCAGATGGGCGCCGAGGCGATCAAGGAACTGCTGCGGCGCGTGAACGTGGACCGGCTGGCCGAAGAGCTGCGCGAGAAGATGCGCGCGGAGACCTCGCTCGCCAAGCGGCTCAAGTTCGCCAAGCGCCTCAAGGTCGTCGACGCGTTCAGAAAGTCCACAAACAAACCCGAGTGGATGATCATGGACGTCATTCCGGTGATTCCGCCGGAACTGCGCCCGCTCGTGCCGCTCGACGGCGGCCGCTTCGCGACCTCCGACCTGAACGATCTCTATCGGCGCGTCATCAACCGCAACAACCGGTTGAAGAAGCTGATGGAGCTCAAGGCGCCCGACGTCATCATCCGCAACGAGAAGCGCATGCTCCAGGAAGCCGTGGACGCGCTCTTCGACAACGGCCGCCGCGGCCGTGTGCTGCGCGGCGCGAACAACCGCCCGCTGAAGTCCCTGAGCGATACGCTCAAGGGCAAGCAGGGTCGGTTCCGCCAGAACCTGCTCGGCAAGCGCGTCGACTACTCCGGCCGCTCGGTCATCGTCGTCGGTCCCGAACTGAAGCTCCACCAGTGCGGCCTGCCGAAGAAGATGGCGCTCGAGCTGTTCAAGCCGTTCATCTACAACAAGCTCGAAGTCCGCGGCCTGGTCTCGACGATCAAGCAGGCCAAGGAAATGGTCGAGCAGCAGCGCCCGGAAGTCTGGGACATCCTTGACGAAGTCATCAAGGAACATCCCGTTCTTCTGAACCGCGCGCCCACGCTCCATCGCCTGGGCATCCAGGCGTTCGAACCGGTGCTCGTCGAAGGCAAGGCGATCCGCATCCATCCGCTCGTCTGCACGGCGTTCAACGCCGACTTCGACGGCGACCAGATGGCCGTGCACATCCCGCTGTCGCCGGAAGCGCAGATCGAAGCGTCCGTCCTGATGATGTCGAGCAACAACATCCTCTCGCCGGCCTCCGGTCAGCCGATCGCGGTGCCGTCGCAGGACATCGTCCTCGGCTGCTACTACCTGACGAAGGCCAAGGCGGGCGCGAGGGGCGAAGGCCGCGCGTTCGCAAGCCTCGACGACGTCGTGCTGGCGCTCGAAGCGGGCGAGGTGGAAACGCTCACCCCGATCCGCATGCGCTACACGGGCCGGTTGCTCGATCTCGCGGCGGCGAAGGACTCGCAGGACATCCTCGACGCGCCGGAACAGATCGTCGACAACCAGATCATCAACACGACCGTCGGCCGCGTCATTCTGAATGCCGCGCTGCCGAAGCAGATGCCGTTCATCAACGGCTTGCTCAAGAAGAAGGGGCTGCAGCAGATCGTGCGCTACGGCTACCTGCGCTACGGTCTCGAGATGACGGTCGAGATGCTCGACAGTCTGAAGAACCTGGGCTTCACCTACGCGACGCGGTCGGGCCTGTCGATCGGCATCAACGACCTGATCATCCCGGAGGCGAAGAAGACCCTCGTCGAAGGCGCGCGCAACGAAGTGCTGAAGGTCGAGAGCCAGTACCAGGAAGGCGCGATCACCAACGGCGAGCGCAAGAACAAGGTCATCGCGATCTGGTCGGAAGTCACCGAGAAGATCGCCGATGAGATGTTCGGTGAGATGGAAGCCCTCGACAAGTCGGGCAAGTTCTTCAACCCGGTCTACATCATGGCCGACTCCGGCGCGCGCGGATCGAAACAGCAGATCCGCCAGCTCGCCGGCATGCGCGGTCTGATGGCGAAGCCGTCGGGCGAGATCATCGAGCAGCCGATTCGCGCGAACTTCCGCGAAGGCCTCTCGGTGCTCGAGTACTTCATCTCGACGCACGGCGCCCGCAAGGGTCTCGCCGATACGGCGCTGAAGACGGCCGACTCCGGCTACCTGACGCGGCGTCTCGTGGACGTCGCGCAGGACGTGATCATCTCCGAGCACGACTGCGGCACGCTCGACGGCCTCGAAGCGAAGCCGATCGTCGACTCGGGCGGTGAGATCATCGAGCGGCTCAGCGACCGCATCGTCGGCCGCGTGGCCCTCGAGGACATCATCGATCCGTCGACGAGCGCGGTCATCGTGCCGTCCGGCGGCGAACTCGACGAAGCCCTCGCCGACGCGGTGGAAGACGCGGGTATCGAGCGCGTGAAGATCCGCTCGGTGCTGACGTGCGCGTCGCGGCGCGGATGCTGCGCGAAGTGCTACGGCCGCGACCTCGCGACCGGGCGCCTGGTCGAACTCGGCCTCGCGGTCGGCGTCATCGCCGCGCAGTCGATCGGCGAGCCGGGCACCCAGCTCACGATGCGCACGTTCCACATCGGCGGCACGGCGTCGCGCGTGCAGGATCAGTCGACCCTCGAAGCCCGCCACAAGGGCATCGTGAAGTTCGACGGGCTCCAGTACGTCGAAGGCCGCGAGACGAACGGCGTGAAAGCGCTGATCGTCATGAACCGCTCGGGCTCGATCAACATCGTGGACGAGAAGGGCGTCGTCCGCGAGCGCTACTCGGTCGTCTACGGCGCGCATCTGAAGGTCGCCGACAGCCAGAAGGTCGACAAGGGCCAGGTCCTCGTGGAATGGGATCCGTACACCTTCTCGATCCTCACCGAGCGCGGCGGCACGATCCGCTTCAAGGACATCATCGACAAGGTGACGGTCCACGAGGACGTCGACGAAGTCACGGGCCTCTCGCGACTGATCATCGTCGACTCGCCGGATGAGAAGAAGCAGCCGGCGATCGAGATCCTCGACAAGAGCGGCGAGGTGCTGCACAAGTACCACATGCCGTCGAACGCGCACTTGATGATTTCGAACGGGCAGGAGGTCGCCAACGGCGACGTCCTGGCGAAGATCCCGCGCGAAACCACCAAGACGAAGGACATCACGGGC
>SCUN01000001.1 GCA_004297655.1 Acidobacteriota bacterium
TTCGCGACGCCCTCCACGGCGTCGCGAAGCGCCGCGGGATCCCGATGGCCGAGGTCGCGCTGGCGTGGCTGCTCGCCAGGCCCGGCGTCACCGCCCCGATCATCGGCGCGACGAAGCTCAGCCACCTCGAGAACGCCGTCGCCGGCGTGGAGTTAACGCTTTCGCCCGGGGAAATCGCCGCCATCGAGGCGCCGTACGTCGCGCAATCCGTCAAAGGCCACGAGGACTGAGCGCGGCCGAGTTCGAAACCACTCGGCCCTACGCCTCGTACGTAGGGCGCGCTGGTCTCGAAGCGCGCCATGGCAGCGGAACGTAGGGCGCGCTGGTCTTGAAGCGCGCCGCGGGCGTGTAACCGTGGCTTTACGGTAACGGGCGTACGCCGGTGGCCGACCACCCGTAGGATTCCCGCAGTGACGAACCCACGGACCTTCGGCTTCCGCGCTGCCGCAGCCGCTGCTGCCTCTGCGGCTGTTCTCCTTCTGTCGACCGTTGCACCGAATGCGCAGGCGCCGGCCTCCCCGCCGGCGCCTGTGAAGAAACACGTGCTGGCCTGGGCCGACGTCCGGTACGGCTACCAGCACGACTCGATCTCCCACGCCATCGCGACGATCGAGCGGCTGGGCCGGGAGTCGGGCGCCTACGACACATGGATCCGCACCGACTCGCAGCCCATCACGAAGACGCCGATCGAGTTCAAGACCGGCACGGGCATCGCGACCGGCGAGCAGTTCCTCGCGCACAACCTCACGTTCTACGACGCGATCTTCTTCTTCGGCGTCCGCGAGATCGAGCTCACGCCGGCGCAGAAGACCGACCTGATGTCGTTCATCAAAGACGACGGGAAGGGGTTCGTCGTGGCGCATTCGGGCGCGACGGCGTTCTTCTCGTGGCCGGAGTTCGGCGAGATGCTCGGCGGGCGATTCGACGAGCATCCGTGGGGCATCACCAAGGCCACGGTCGTCCTCGACGACCCGAAGTTCCCGGCGACGAAGCACTTCAAGCCGAGCTTTGAATGGACCGACGAGTTCTACCAGATCAAGGACTTCTCGCGGGCGAACCTGCGCGTGCTGGCGCACCTCGACACGAAATCGCTCGACATGACGAAGCCGCTCATCCATCGGACGGACGGCGATTTCCCCGCCGCGTGGGCGAAGACGCACGGCAAAGGCCGCGTCTTCTACTCGATCCTCGGGCACTCCGAAGAGTCCTGGGATTCGCCGGTGATTCAGCAGCTGTACTTCAACGCGCTGAAGTGGTCGATGAAGATGGTGGACGCCGACCTCACGCCGCTTCCGAAGAAGTAGCCAACTGATGAAGATCGCCGCGCTGGCGCTGCCCCTCCTCCTCCTCCAATCGGCCGCGCCGGCCGGCATCCCCACGCCCAAGGCCACGAAAATCGCCGGGCAGCCCTTCTTCGGCACGGACATCGTGCTGAAGAACTTCGGCTACGTCGAAGAGGAGTTCTTCTACGAGGGCACGGCGAACACGTTCTCGACGCCGGAATTCGGGAAGAACGCCGAGATCACGAAGAGCGGCATTCCGTTCCGCTCGCGCCTGCTCGTGCGGAGGCCCGCCAGCCCGTCGCGCTTCAACGGCGTCGTCTTCGTCGAGT
>SCUN01000060.1 GCA_004297655.1 Acidobacteriota bacterium
CGCGCGTGGATCGACGCGATGACCGTGCGCTACGTGGAGAAGTTCGACGCGGCGAAACGGCGCGAGCAGGATCAGGCCTACGCCGACGCGATGCGAAGGGTGTCCGAGAAGTACCCGAACGACCTGGAAGCCGCGACGCTCTATGGCGACGCGCTGTTCCTGCTCGAGCCGCGCCGCGGCACGCGCGCGCTCGATGATCCGAACGTGATCCGGCTGCACGCCGTGCTGGAGCAAGTCCTCGCGGTGGACGATCACCATCCCGGCGCGTGCCACCTCTATGTACATGCGACCGAGTCCACCGTGCGGCCGGCCAAGGCCGAGCGCTGCGCCGAGTTTCTCGGCCAGTCGATTCCGGGCGCGAGCCACATGAACCACATGCCCTCGCACACCTGGAATCGGGTCGGTCGATGGGGCGACTCGGTTCGCGCGAATCTCGAGGCCTGGCACTCCGACCAGAAGGCCGCGATCGGCGAAGGCTTCGCGATCTACCCCGAGCACAACCTGCACATGCTCTTGTACGCCGCGTCGTACGACGGTCAGGGCGCCATCGCGATCCAGGCCGCGAAGGACTACGCGAAGTTGAACAAGGACACGATCTACCAGGTCCTCACGCTCGTGCGGTTCGGCCGATTCGACGAAATCGCGGCGGTCACCTCACGGCCGACGGCCGAGGTGTCCGGGGGCATGTGGGACTTTGGGCAAGGGTACGGGAAGCTCCGCACCGGCGATGTCGCCGGCGCGAAGGAACTGCTGGCGAAGGTGTTGAAGACGGCCGAAGAGACCAGGGCCTCGTTCCGAATGCACTCCGGTAAGAACCTGCTCGGCACCGTCGCGGGAATCCTCGAGGGCGAAGTCGCCCGGAATGACAAGGACATCGACGCCGCGATCAGGGCGTTCGAACGCGCCGCGAAGTTCGAAGACGCGATGGAGTACGACGAGCCCGAGCCGCTGCCGTTTGCCGCGCGGCACTGGCTCGGCGCCGCGCTCATCGAAGCCGGCCGGTTCTCCGAGGCCGAGAAGGTCTACCGCGAAGAGCTCGCCGACCATCCGCACAACGGCTGGTCCCTGATCGGCCTGAAGCAGGCCTTGCAGGCGCAGAAGAAGAACACCGCTGACGTGGACGCCGATCTCGCCGCCAGCTGGGCACGGTCCGACACGTGGCTGCGGTGGTCGCGGTTCTAGACCGCGGCCGCCGTCGAGGCTACTTCGTCGGGTTCAGGATTTCGGCCACGCGATCCGCGATGTCCATCCAGTGCGCCTTGAGCGTCGCGCTGGTGGTCGCGATCGCCGCCGCTTTCGCTTGCGACTGAATCGCGCGCAGTTGCGCGCGTGAAAGCGCCGGCAGATCGCTCTGCGCCAGGTTGACCGGCGTGAGGAACGGCGGCGGCGCAGTCGGTGCCGCCCCAGCCGGAGCCGCCGCGGGCGGCGCCGCCGGCGGGTTCACGATCGCGCCGAGCCGCGCGTATGTCGCG
>SCUN01000061.1 GCA_004297655.1 Acidobacteriota bacterium
ATCTCGTCGAACTTCGTGAGCAGCGCGCGAATCGGCGCGACGCCTTCCTCGACGTTGCCGAGGACCGTCTTCGACGGATCGAGCTGCGGCTCCTGCGCGAGGTAGCCGACCGTCGAGTTTTCCGCGCGAAACGCCTCGCCGAGGTAGTTCGGATCGAGGCCGGCCATGATCTTCAGCAGCGTGGATTTGCCCGCGCCGTTGCCTCCGATGATGCCGATCTTGGCGCCGTAGATGAACGACAGCCAGATGTCTTCGAAGACCTTCTGGTCGGGCGGATAGATCTTGCCCAACCCTTTCATCGTGTAAATAAAGTGAGACATATGTGACGTTACAGGCGCGTCGGCGCCGGCGAACTCTCCGGTTCCCGCAGCTCTTCGCCCGGGTTGATGAAACGATCCTTCTCGAACTTGTACTGCTTGTCGTAGAGCTGTTTGTACCGGCCGTTGAGCGCGAGGAGCTGGTCGTGCGAGCCCCGTTCGACGATCTCGCCGCCCTCGAGCACCAGGATCTGGTCGGCGCTCTGGATCGTCGACAGCCGATGCGCGATCACGAATGTCGTCCGGCCTCTACGCAGCGCGCGGAGGCCGTCCTGAATCTTCGCCTCGCTCTCACTGTCGAGGCTCGACGTCGCTTCATCGAGCAGCAGGATGCGCGGATTGGCGAGGATCGCGCGCGCGATCGACACGCGCTGGCGCTGGCCGCCCGACAGCCGCACGCCGCGCTCGCCCACGATGGTGTCGTAGCCCTTTTCGAAATCCTTGATGAACTCGTCGGCATGCGCGATCTTCGCCACGCGCTCGATGTCGGCCTGCGTGGCGTGCGGCGTGCCGTACGAGATGTTCTCGCCCACCGTGCCGTCGAACAGGAAGTTGTCCTGCAGGACGACGCCGAGGTTGGCGCGGTAGTCCGCGAGCGTGAGCGACTGCAGATCGCGGCCGTCGATCGTCACGGTGCCGGACTTCGGCGTGTTGAACGCCATGACGAGGCTGATGAGCGTGCTCTTGCCCGAGCCCGACGACCCCACCAGCGCCGTCGTCGTTCCGGCCGGCGCCGTGAAGCTGACGTGCTTGAGCACCTCGACGTCCTTGTTGTATTCGAACGACACGTCGTTGAAGGCGACCTCGCCGCGGATGTCGCTCAGTACGTTGACCCGCGACGGATCCGCGTCTTCGCGCGGCGTGTCGAGAATCTCGCGGATGCGGTCGAGACCGGCGAACGCCTCGGTGATCTGCGTGCCGATCGACGCCATCTGAATGATCGGCATCGCGAGGTAGCCGGTGAAGAAGATGTACTGGAACAGGTCGCCGGTCGTCATCGACTTGTCCTGAATCGCGTGACCGCCGATCACGTACGTCAGCACGCCGATCGCGCCGATCACGAGACCCGAGAGCGCGCCGATACCCGACACGCCGGTCATCGACTTCGCGACGTTTCTCAGCAGGCCGTGGACGCCCGTCGTGAAAACGAGGTCTTCGCGCTTCTCGGCCGTGTAGGTCTTGACGATGCGCACGCCGCCGAGCGATTGGTTGAGCCGTCCGGTGACTTCCGCGTTCAGCTTGCCGCGCTCGCGGAAGAGCGGGCGCAGCGTTTTGAACGCCCACGCCATCACGCCGCCGAACACGCCCAGCACGAGCAGGGTGATCGTCGTGAGCTGCCAGTTGATGTAGAGCAGCACGCCCA
>SCUN01000062.1 GCA_004297655.1 Acidobacteriota bacterium
CGCGCGCGGCGTCGCGATGCTCGCCGCCGTCGACGCCGGCCTTCCGGTCATCGAGTACACGCCGGCTGAAGTGAAGGTCGCCGTCGTGGGCTACGGCCGCGCGGAAAAGGCGCAGATCCAGCAGATGGTGAAGCTGCTGCTGGGCCTCGATGCGGTGCCGACGCCGCACGACGCCGCCGACGCGCTCGCGCTCGCCATCTGCCATCTCCACACGGCGACGTCGCTCGTGTCACAGGCGAAGGCGATCGACAAAACCCGCGGAGGCAAGTCGTCCGTCGGCGCGCGCGGTCTGCGCAGCTGGCGCGACTATCGTCCCGCCACGTGATCGCAAATCTGGCGGGAACCATCCTCGACAAACAGCTGCAACGCCTGACGATCGACGTCGGCGGCGTCGGCTACGACGTCCACGTGCCGCTCTCGACCTTCTACAGCGTCGGCGACGTCGGCGCGAAAGTCGCGCTCCGCATTCACACGCACGTGAGCGACGACGCGATCCGGCTGTTCGGCTTCAGCACGCCGCTCGAGCAGCAGCTCTTCGAGCGGCTGATTTCGATCAGCGGCATCGGCCCGAAACTCGCGCTCGCGGTTCTGTCCGGCATCGAGCCCGCGGATCTCGTCCGGGCGATCCGCGGTTCGGACTACGGCCGGCTGACGAGCATCCCCGGCGTCGGCCGCAAGACCGCCGAGCGGATCGTGATCGAGTTGAAGGACCGCGTGAACAAGCTCACTACCGACGCCGCGGACATCACCGCCGCGCCCGGCGACGACGTGCGCGACGACGTGCTGTCTGCGCTCGCCAACCTCGGCTACCAGCGTGCCGCCGCCGAGAAGGCCGTCGATCGCGCCCTCGGCAAGGTCGCGACGCGCGAGTTCGAGCCGCTGCTGCGCGAAGTGCTGAAGGCCTTGGTACGATAGGGCCGCGATGGCCACCCCGCCCCCCGGCGACGAGTTCGATCCGCGCATAGTCGAAGCAGGCCCGGTCGACGACGACGCCCAGTACGACGCCGGCCTCCGCCCGAAGACCCTGAACGACTACATCGGCCAGGACCGTGTCCGCGAGAACCTGCAGGTGTCCATATCGGCCGCCCGTCAAAGAAAAGAAGCGCTCGATCACGTCTTGCTCTACGGACCGCCTGGACTCGGCAAGACGACGCTGGCGTACGTGATCGGCAACGAGATGGGCGTGCCCGTGCGCGCGACGTCGGGTCCCGTGCTCGAAAAGCCCGGCGATCTCGCGGCGATCCTCACGAACCTCGCCGAACGGGAAGTGCTCTTCATCGACGAAATCCACCGGATGAGCCCCGTGATCGAGGAGATTCTCTATCCCGCGATGGAGGACTTCGAGCTCGACATCGTGATCGGTCAGGGCCCGAGCGCGCGCTCGGTCAAAGTGCCGGTGCAGCCCTTCACGCTGATCGGCGCGACGACGCGCGCGGGCCTGATCACGGCGCCGCTGCGCGGCCGCTTCGGCATCACGCATCGCCTCGACTTCTACACCGAGGGCGATCTCTTCGAGATCGTCACGCGCTCGGCGCGGATCCTCAGCGTCCAGATCGATGACGACGCAGCGAAAGAACTGGCGTCGCGTTCGCGCGGCACGCCGCGCATCGCCAACCGTCTCCTGCGCCGGGTCCGGGACTTCGCGCAGGTGCGAGCCGGCGGCCGCGTCACCGGTCCGGTGGCGCTCGACGCGCTGAAGCTACTCGAAGTCGATCAGCACGGCTTCGACGAAGCCGACCGTCGGCTGCTGCGCACGATCATCGACAAGTTCGGCGGCGGCCCGGTGGGCCTCGGCTCGCTCGCCGCGGCCATTGGCGAAGAGAAAGACGCTATTGAAGATATTTATGAGCCGTATCTTATTCAGATCGGCTTTCTCGATCGGACGCCCCGCGGCCGTGTGGCCACGTCGCGCGCGTACGAATATTTCGGTCTGACCGCTCCAGGAAAGGAACGTCTGTGGTGATGAATGAGGCAGGTCGCAGAATGCGGCCGGTGAAGGTGGCGGGTCTGGGCACGTTCGTGCCGCCGAAGGTGCTGACGAATACCGACCTCGAGAAGCTCGTCGACACGAACAACGAGTGGATCCTCCAGCGCACCGGCATCCGCGAACGCCACATCGTCGAGAAGGGCGTCGGCACGTCGGACATCGCGCTGCCGGCCGCGCAGGCGGCGATGAAGGAAGCCGGTGTCACCGCCGACCAGATCGGCTTCATCGTCGTCGGCACGACGACCCCCGACATGATCTTTCCGAGCACGGCGTGCCTGCTGCAGGCGAAACTCGGCGCCGTCAACGCGTGGGGCTACGACCTCGGCGCGGCCTGTTCCGGATTTACGTACGCGCTGTCGACGGCCTACACGATGGTGGCCAGCGGCGCGTGCGATCACGCGATCGCCGTCGGCGCCGACGTGATGTCGAGCATCATCGACTACACGGATCGCACGACGTGCATTCTCTTCGGCGACGGCGCGGGCGCCGTCGTGCTATCGGTGGCGGGGCCGGACGAGCCGGCGATCATCGACTTCAGCCATGAGATCGACGGCCACGGCGGACCGTCGCTGTGCATGCCGGCCGGCGGCAGCAAGTTGCCGGCGTCGCACGAGACGGTCGACCAGCGGCTGCACTTCGTCAAGCAGGATGGCGGCGCGGTGTTCAAGTTCGCGGTGCGCAAGACCGAAGAAATCGCTCTGCGCTTGCTCAAACGCAACAACATCAACGGGCCCGACCTGGACCTGTTCGTGTCGCACCAGGCGAATCGCCGGATCATCGAGGCGGCCGCGGACCGCCTGCAGATGGACTCGCGGAAAGTCGTGATCAATCTGGACAAGTACGGCAACACGACCGCGGGCACGATTCCGCTGGCCCTGGCCGACGCGCGCGCCGATGGGCGGCTGAAGAAGGGCGACCTCGTCCTGCTGGCGTCGGTCGGCGCCGGGTTTACGGTTGGATCCGTGCTGTTGCGCTGGGGCTGCTGAACTCGGCGACCGCGGGGCTGAAGCCCCGCGGCTACGCAGGCACGTACGCGTCGGTACGTAGGCGGCGGGCTTCAGCCCGCCGCTTCGCGTTCGAGCACGATCAGACTGACCGGCGCGAGGTCGATTGCGCCCGCCACGTGCGCGCGGAGCGCGCGGTCTCCCGCATCCGAATTGAGCGCGACGTGCCAGTGGGGCGCCGACGGCAGCGCGACGCGCACCGCGTCGGGCGCCGCGTTGAAGTAGATCAACAGCGAGTTGGCCGAGTCGCTGCCGAGCCACATCCCGAAGGTCCGGAGATCCAGACGCTGCCAGTCGGCGTCGGCGATCGCTTTGCCGGCGGCCGTGAGCCACGTCACGTCGTGCGCGGTGAGATGGCGTTCGCGGCGGAATGCCGCGTGACGCCGCCTGACGCCGAACGCGCGCGAGGCGAACTCAAGCAGCTCCGCGTCGCCGCCGACGTTCGGCCACGAAGTCCAGCTGAGCGGCGAGTCGTGGCAGTACGCGTTGTTGTTGCCGTGTTGCGTACGGCCGAGCTCGTCGCCGCCGGAGATCATCGGCACGCCGAGCGACAACGCCAGCGTGGCGAACAGGCTGCGCTGCCGGCGCCCGCGTTCCGCCCGCCGACGCGGATCGTCGGTCGGGCCTTCGGCGCCGGCGTTGCTGCTGAAGTTCTCGGCCGTGCCGTCGCGGTTTCCCTCGCCATTGGCTTCGTTGTGTCGTTCCGAATAGCTGACCAGATCGGCGAGCGTGAAGCCGTCGTGGGCGGTGACGTAGTTGATGCTGTCCTGCGGCGACCGCGCCGCGCGATCGATGACGTCGTCGCTGCCGCAGATCGCCGTCACGAACGCCGGCGTCGAACCGGCGTCGCCGCGCCAGAACCGACGGATCGCGTCGCGATACCGATCGTTCCATTCCGCGATCCCGGCCGGGTACGTGCCGAGACGGTAGTGGCCGGCTGCGTCCCAGGGTTCGACGATGAGCTTGAGGCCGGCGAGATCGGGATCATGGCGAATCTGGTGAATCAGCGACGCGGGTGACTGCGCGTCGCGATCGAGCGCCGACGCCAGGTCGAAGCGGAATCCATCGACGCGCATCTCGACTGCCCAGTAGCGCAGGCTGTCGAGGATCAGCGCGCGCATCGCGGGATCATCGGTGTTGACGGTGTTGCCGCACCCGGTCCAGTCGACGAGCGCCGAAGTATGCGGGTCCCGTCGGTACGCCTTCGGATCGAGCCCGCGCCACGAGAGGGTCGGGCCCGTCTCCGGCCCTTCGGCGGTGTGGTTGTAGACGACGTCGAGGATGACCTCGAGACCGGCGGCGTGCAGCGACCGGACCATCGTCTTGAATTCGCGGACGGGCGCACCGGGGTCGCGCTCGACCGCAAATCGCGGATCGGGCGCGAAGAAACTGAGCGAGTTGTAGCCCCAGTAGTTCGTGAGGCCGCGCGCGACGAGTGCCGGCTCGTCGGCGTGCGCGTGTACCGGCAGCAGTTCGATCGCGGTGACGCCGAGGCGTTTCAGATGCTCGATGACCGGCGGCGTGGCCAGGCCGAGGAATGTGCCGCCGAGATCCGGCGGCACGTCGGGGTGGAGCCTGGTAAGTCCGCGGACATGCGCTTCGTAGATCACCGTGTCGCGCCAGGGCGTTGAGGGCCGGCGGTCGTCGCGCCAGTCGAACGCGGTGTCAATCACGGCGCCGAGCGGGTCAAGCGGCGAAGGCAGGCGGCCGATGGCGAGCGCGCGGGGATCGAGCAGCAGCCGATCGCGCGAGAGGCCCGGTCCCTCGGCACGAACGGCGTAACACGTTCCGGCCGGAAGTGAAACGTCGGCGGTCCAATCGCCGCCGTCCGATCTGGACATCGGCATCCGCGACGACTCGCGCGGTGCGTCGGCGCGTTCGAACACGCAGACATCGACGCGTGTGGCGTCCGGCGAGTGAACCTTGAGCACCGAGTGACTATACTTGAGCTCTACGAACGTCTCGGACTTCGACTTCCATCTTCCCGATCACTTGATTGCCCAACAGGCGCGTCCGCGCGGGCAATCTCGTCTGATGATCGTCGATCGCGCGGTCGGCACGTGGCGCGACGATGTCATCGGAAGTCTGCCGTCGATTCTCTCGCCTGGTGATCTGATGGTCGTCAACGACACGCGCGTGTTCCCGGCGCGGCTGGTCGGCCGCCGCGATCCCTCCGGCGGAGGCGTTGAGTGTTTTCTGCTGTCGCGACTGGGCAACGGCGACTGGGACGCGCTCGTGTCGCCGGGGCAGAAGCTCGGCGTCGGCGCCCGTGCCGTGTTCGACGACGAGACACGCGCGCCCGGCGTGACGTTGCGCATGGAAGTCATCGCCCGCGGCGATCGCGGGCGGCGCATCGTCCGGTTCGGAGGAGGAGATGCCGCGATCGACGCGCTCGGCCACGTGCCGCTGCCGCCGTACATCCGCCGCGCCGACACGGACGAGGATCGCGAGCGTTACCAGACCGTGTACGCGCGCGTGCGCGGCTCGGTCGCCGCGCCCACGGCCGGACTGCATTTCGACGACGCGCTGCTCCGCGCGCTGGATTCCGCCGGCGTCCGGCGGGCCGGCGTGACGCTGCACGTCGGGTACGGGACGTTCAAGCCGGTGAAGACAGATCGCGTCGAAGATCACGTCGTCGA
>SCUN01000063.1 GCA_004297655.1 Acidobacteriota bacterium
CAGGCGCGGTAACATCGTCGCCATGCAGAACTACGCCAACCACGCCCGCACCGTCCCGCTCTACCACTACGTCGCGGGTCCCCTGCTGATCATCAACGCGCTCTACGCGATCTGGCAGCTCAAGAACGGGCTCTCGGCCGACAGCGTGCTGTTTGCGACGACGGCGGTGTCGCTCGTCCTGATCGGGTTCTACGCTCGCGCCTTCGCGCTCAAGGCGCAGGATCGCGTGATCCGTCTCGAGATGCGCCTCAGGCTGCGCGAGATTCTGCCGCCGCGGATGCACGGCGACATCAACCGCCTGACCGTCCCGCAACTGACCGGTCTCCGATTCGCCGGCGACGCCGAACTTCCGGACCTTGTCGCCGCAGCGCTGAAAGACAACCTCGGCCGCCGCGACATCAAGAAGCTCGTCAAGGACTGGCAGGCCGACGACGAACGCGTGTAGCTAATCGCGGAGCGTCTTCGCCGGATCGAGACGCAGGAGTCTCATCGCCGGCAACAGACTGGACGCGGCGGCGACGACAATCAGAAACGACATGGCGCCGGCGTAGGTCACCGGATCGCCCGGCTCGACGCCCCACAGGAAGGCCTCCACGAGCTTCACGGCGAAGATCGAGGCGATGCCGCCGATGACGGCGCCGACGATCGCCAGCGTCACCCCCGACCAGGCCACCGAGCGGATCGTCTGCGACGCGGTCGCGCCGAGCGCGAGCCGAATGCCGAACTCCCTCGTGCGCTCCGTCACGCTGTGGGCAATCAGACCGTGCAATCCCATCGCGGCCAGCAGCAGCGCCGCGCCCGCCACGAGCGCCACGAGCGTCATGAGCAGCCGCTGCACACTGAGCGACGCCGCCTTCACCTCCGCCATCGTCTCCTGTGACGCCAGCGGCAATGCCGGATCGACTGCCGCGATGGCCGCGCGGGTCGCGGCCGCAAGATCGGGGCTCGCGCCGCGCACCGACCAGACGGGCCGGAACCACTGATGCACGAGATTGAAGAAGGCGTCAGACAACTGTGACGCGGGCACGAAGACCTGCGGCGACGCGGTGATCGGTCCCGGCGTCATGCCGTCCATGAAGATCGACGCTTTTTGTTGGACATCGCCGACGACGCCCACGATCTCGCGCTCGACGCCAGACACGCGAAGCCGGCGGCCGATCGGGTCGCGGCCCTTCGAGAGGAGCCGCGCGAACGTCTCGTTGACCAGAACGACGGGCGTCGCGCCGGCCCGGTCGGTGGGCGCGAGATCGCGCCCGGCCTTGAGCGGAATCCGGAGCGTCTTCACAAAACCGGGCGTGACGTAGCTCACGTTCACGGTCCGTCCCTGTTCTTCGTCCGCGAAGCGTACGCCGAGATTGAGGATGCGCTCGTAGGGCAACTCGAGCGACACCGCCGCGGCGTCCACGCCGGGAGTTGCCGTCAGTCGCGTCAGGCTTTCGTCAAACAACTGGTTGATCCGGGCGCTGGTCTCGTACCGCGCATCCTGCAGGGAGGCGCTCGACGTCCTGAGGCCGTTGATCTCGAACCCCGGATCGAGGCGATCGAGCTTGGCGAACGTGCGAATGAGCAGTCCGGCGCATACAAGAAGGACGACGCCGAGGGCGACCTGCGCGACGACGAGGCCGCGCCGTAACCAGTGCCGCGACCCGCCCGCGATGCTTCGCGACCCGCCGTCGGCGAGACCGCGCTGAACGTCAATGCGGCTCGCCTGCCAGGCCGGCACGAGCCCGAAGAGCACGCTCGTCAGCAGCGAGAGGCCGGCCACGAGCGCGATCACGCGGCCGTCGATCGCCGCGGATTTCCAGTCCGTGAACGTGTCTCCGGCCAGTGTCTTGAGTCCTTCGAGACCGATTGCGCCCGCGAGGAGTCCGCTCACGCCGCCAAGCACGGCGATCAGCAGCGACTCCACCATTAACTGACGAATGACGGCGGCACGGCCGCTGCCGAGCGCCATGCGCGTCGCCAGCTCCTTCCGCCGCGAGGCGCCGCGCGCGAGGAGCAGCGCCGCGATGTTGACGCAGGCGATGACCAGCACGGCACCCACCGCGGCCGTCAGCATGACGAGCGGCTCGCGATCGCCGGCCGAAAGCGCGGCCTGCATCGGGTCGGCCGAGAGCCACTGATCGTCCTGTCCTTTCACGCGGCCCATCGAGGCAAACAGCTCGGGGGAACTCACCGCGCGAAGTTCCGCCGCCAGTTGCTCCCACGTGGCACCCGGGCTGAGTCGGACGACGGCCTGGTAGTTTGTTCCGCCGCCCTCGCCCTCCCTCGATGCCCTCAGGGGCGTCCAGACATCGACGTCGTCGATGCCGCGAAATCCGGACGGCATCACGCCGACGATCGTGTACGGTTCGCCGCGCAGCGTCATGCTGCGTCCGACGATCGTGGGATCGCCGCCGAAGGCCGTGCGCCACAGCGGGAAGCTGAGGACCGCAATCCGCGGCCCGCCCTTGACGTCTTCGTCCGCCGAGAATTCTCTGCCGTGCAAGGGCGCGACGCCCAGCACCCGGAAGAACCCGGCGCCGACGCGTTGCTGTTTGACAAGGACCGCCGTCGAACCGGTGTTGAAATTGACGCCGCCCGATCCGCTGACGAACGCGGCGCGATCCGCGACGGTTACGCGGTCGCGAACGGCCTCCCACATCGTGCCGTCAATCCAGGTGTCGTGATCCGACGCCGTCGGGGCATGTCGATTCGTCGCGACCAGCGCGAGCCGGTCCGGATCGGGAAACGGCAGCTTGCGGACGAGCACGTGGTCCACGACGCCGAGTACCGCCGTGTTGGCCCCGATCACGATGGCCAGCGTGGCGACGGCCGCGATGGTGAACGCGGGCGTGCGGCGGAGCATCCGGACGGCGTAGCGAAGGTCCAGCCGCAGCGCGTCGAGAATCGGCAGCCGGTTCAGATCATCGACGCGTTCGCGATGCGCACGCGGGTTGCCGAAGCGGAGCCGCGCCTTGCGCCGCGCGGCGTCCGGCGCCATGCCCTGTTCGACGTAGTGCTCGGTCGCCAGATCGACGTGCGCCTCGATCTCGTCGGCGCGATCCCGATCGAGTGTGCTGCGCCGGAAGAACTTCTTCCAGCTCATGATGCGGGCTCCATCACGCGGGTGACGGCGGCGACCAGTTCAGACCAGCGATCGGATTCGGCGGCCAGGTGGCGTTTGCCGCGCGCCGTCAGGGAGTAGAACCGGGCGCGACGGTTGTTCCCGGTCGTGCCCCACTCGGCGCTGACCCAGCCCCGATCCTCGAGCCGGTGGAGGGCCGGGTAGAGCGACCCTTCCTCGACGAGCAGGACCTCGTCCGACCGCCGCGCGATGGTCTGGGCAATCGCAAACCCGTGGAGCGAGCCTGCCTGCAGCGTCCTGAGGACCAGCATGTCGAGCGTGCCGCCCAGAAAATCCCCGTCCTCTCCGTTCGGTCGTCGTCTCATAGCCTCTTCCTATGAAGTTCTAGGGGAGTTGGACGACAACAACCCTCGATAGGTTTGCTGAGGCTATATTGGGGGCCATGTACGAACACCATTCCCGCCCGGTGCTGCCGTTATCCGCGTTCCTATGGCGGGTGGCCCGGCATGCGGGCTGGGTCCTGTTGCTGATCGGCGGCTCGCTTGGCATCGGGATCACCGGCTTCATGAAGATCGCCGGCATGTCGTTTGTCGATGCCTTTCTGGACGCCTCGATGTTGCTGGGAGGCATGGGGCCGGTCGGCGAGCTGCACACCGACGCCGCGAAGTACTTCGCCGGCGGCTACGCGCTGTATTGCGGCATCGTGTTCATTGCCTCAGCCGGAATTCTGATCGCGCCCGTGGCGCATCGCGTGCTCCACAAACTGCACCTGCAGAGGTAGCGCGGGCCCGGACTAGATGAAACTGAGCGAGCTCTTCCGGAAATTCCCGTACAGCAACCCCGTTGAATCGACGCCGAGCCAGTTGTCGATGACGCGCGCGTAGACGGAGCGGAAGTCGGTTTCGAACGTCACGTCGCCGCCGTTGTTTTCGAGCGTCGGGTTCTGCGGGTCCGGGTTGAGCGACGCGGCCGTGCCGTAGAGGCCGCCGTTTACGAGGCCGCCCATCGCCATCATCACGCCGGCCGCGCCGTGGTCGGTGCCGCCGCTGCCGTTTTCGGTGATGCGGCGGCCGAATTCCGAAAACACGAGCACGCAGGTGTCGTTGAGCAGCCCGCGGTTCTTCATGTCGTTGTGGAACGCGAGCAACGAGTCGCCGACGGTGGCCATGTTGTTCGCGTAGGTGCCGTTGGCGGCATTGGTGCCCTGGTTCGAGTGCGTGTCGAATCCGCCGGTCTGCACCCAGAACACCTTCGTGCCGATGCCCTGCACCATCGCCCCGGCGACGGCTTTGAGCGCCTGCGCGAGCCCGTTGTTCGCGTACGTCACCGTGCCGGCGTAGCTGGCGACGGCGGCCACCTGATCGAGCGTGGACATCGCCGACTGCGCGGTCCCGGCGACGAAGGCGACCTGCGGACGTTCCGCGGGCAGATGCGAGGCGATCGACGTCATCGCGTTGCGCGAGTACGTGGCTTCGGTGCCGGTGTTCGGGCTGAGGAACGCGTAGCCCGCGGGGTTCGGAATCGCCGGCGCGGTCACGTAGTTGCCGATGAGCGAATGCGGCACGGTGCCGACCGCGCTCCAGCCGGCGAGCGGCGGCGCCGGGTTCGGCAGCTGATCGAGATAGCGTCCGAGCCAGCCCGAGCCCGTCGTGTTCGTTGTGTTGGCGGTGGACCAGATGTCGGTGCCGAGGAAGTGCGACCGGCTCGAGTTGCTGTAGCCGGACCGCTGGATGATCGCGAGATGGCCGGCGTCGAAGATCTGCTTGAGCCCGGTCAGTCGCGGATGGAGGCCGAGCGCTTTGCCGGACGCATCGGCGCCCACTTGCAGCACGCTCCCGGCCGGCACGGCGAGCGTGGGCCGGCGGCTGTAGTAGAAGCTGTCCTGGTACGGAATGAGCGTGCTCAGCGCGTCGTTGCCGCCGCTGAGATAAAGAATCACGAGATTGCGCCGATTCGCGCCCTGCGCCCGCGCCAGGTCCGAGATGAACGCCGGCGCCGCGAACGTCACGGTGAAGGCCGATACACCGCCGCGAATGAAATCCCTGCGTGTCGTCTTCATCGCGGTCTCCTCAGACGAACTGGTAATCGGCGGAGCCCGCGAGCAAATGCACGGTGCCTCCGGCCTTGTTGGTGAGCTGCGTTTCCGAGCCGGTCCAGTTGCCGCCGGCGCGCACGTAGGTCAAGAGCGCGTTATAGACATCCGGATCCGGCATCGGTATGGTCAGGCGCGACAGCGCGAAACCGGTGATGAGCGATTCGGGCGACGAGCGGTACGGCCGCGCGAGGTCGCGCAGGTTGAACTTCTGATTGGTCACCAGCTGCGCCGCGAAGTTCATGCGCGCGAGCATGCCCCCGGTCGAGAACCACCACGTGCCGGTATCCCAGCCCGACACGTCCGGCGGCTCGTAGAGCGTCTGGCCCATGTTGACGAGCGGCGTCAGCGTGTCGCTGACCGAGAAGCCGAGGAACCCGATCTCTTTGATGCTGCGGACCACGAACTCGACCGGCCACGCGTAGCGTTCGAAGTGCGACCCCGCGCTGGCGAACTGGGGCGAGTTGAACACGGCCCGCATCACGGGCTTCATGTCGGTGTCATTGGCGAGGTACACCTGCGCGATCGACTCGACGAACGCCGCGTCGGGCTCGCGGACCTCGCTCACGAAGAACGTCCACAACTTACGCGCCAGCCGCCGCGCGGTCTCCGGATGGTGCGCCAGCGCGACGATCAGATCGATGCCGTCCTGCAGGCCCTGCGTCTGCGCGCGCGCCGGGATCGTCTTGCTGCCGTTGCTGTAGATCGGGAAGCTGAACGTCTTGGCCGCCGGTTCGTGCTGGTTCGCGTTGAACTGAAACGTGTAATTCGCGATCGCCGATCCGGCCGGCAGAGTGCGCGTGTAGTTCCAGCCCGTGAACACTCGGGCCGCGGCGTAGACGTCGGTCTCGACGTAGTTCGCGACGCCCATCGTGAAGAGCTCGATGATCTCGCGCCCGAAGTTTTCCTGCGGGCTATTGCGCGTGTTCTGACGGCCGTCGAGCCAGATCGCCATCGACGCGTGCTTCGAGACCTCGGTCAGCAGATCCGTGAACTTGCCGAGCCCCATCGTGCGGAACAACTCGATCTGCCCGTTCATCCCGAGCGGATCGCGCGACGCCCGCGAGTCCATCAGCCGCGCGCCGTCGGCCGGCCCGACCACGCCCGCGATCTTGTTGTAGCCGGTCGCAAAGTGGTTGTGCCAGAAGAGCGCCATCTTCTCCTGCAATGGCGACGGCGTATGCACCATGCGGAACAGCCAGCGCTGGCGCGTGTCGGTGATGTTGGTCTGGGGCTCGAACGCGCGCGTCGCGGTGACGCCGATGTAGCCCGGTGTCCGGATGAAATCGTCGATGGCGTTCGACGCAGCCGGATCGAAGTTGATCAGCGCCTCGACGGCGGCGGCATAGCCCATCTCGCCGTAGTCGGAGAGCTCGGTCTCCGACCCGCCGAATCCGGCGCGCCGAAGCAAATGCTCGATCTGCGGAAGCGTTCGGGCCATAGCTACTCCCAGTATGGGGAGCCCAGAGCATACGACATCGGGAGTCGTTTCTGGGCTAAGCCCTTCAGGGCAAGAAACGACTCCCGATGTCTTAGATCAGAGCGCTCTGAGAAAGGAAAAAGCCTCGTCCCCGGTCCGGGTTTCATTTGTGAAATGCCGGGCGGCCGCCCGGGCCGTGAACCAGGAGACGGAGTCCCCGTGCCAGCCCAGCGCAATCCCGAAGAAATGGAAGGGGTAGTTGCGGTGCAGGCCCACCCACGGGAGGCCGTCGAGGGTCGAAACGACGGGCAACGACCAGGCCCACTCCGCCTTGAGGCCCGAAATCGACGGGTAGTGCAGCGACAGTTCGTACATGAGCTGGCCGGCGCGCTGAACCAGCAGTTTGTCGCGGACGCGGGCCGGCTGGGGCTTCGTCTCGACGCCCGCAAACAGCACGCGGTCTTCCGCCAGGAATCGCAGAAACCGGGCGGCCTCGCCGCGCTCGACGAGCGAGTACCCGCGGTTCCCCGCCTCGCGCCGCATCTCCGCGTTCATCGGCTGCGTGACGACGACGTAGCCGTCGGTCACGCGCACGTGCCGCTGCAACTGGCTGAACGCCGAGCCGGGTTCGCCCGTCGCCACGACAATGGCGCGCGTCTTGATCCTCGCGCCGTCCTCGAGAAACACCGTGGCGTCCTTGCGCGTGAACGACGTCTTGCGCACGCGCGAATGCTCGAAGATCTTCGCGCCTTTCTTCTCCGCCACCGACGCGAAGCCGAGCGCGGCCCGCACCGGATCGTAGTTGGCGCCGCCGCGCAGTCGGATCGCGCCGAACGACTCGGTGAAGATCGCGCGCTTCGCCGGGCCGGCCGAGACCCACGCGGCGTCGAGCTTCGCGTCCTTGCGCGCGGCCTGTTCGCGCTTCAGCGCGTCGCCGTCACCGAACGCAAACGCGTTGACATGCGTCGCCGAGGGCTTCAAATCGCAGTTGATGCCGAGCTTCTTGAGCGTCGCGGCCAGATCCACCGCGCCGTACTGCGCGCCTTCCCAGGCCAGCCGCGCGACGCGACGGCCGCGCGCCTCATCGACCGCGCGGAACATCGCGTCCGGCTGAGGCACGATCATCCCCAGGCCCGCCGCGGTCGCGCCGTTCGCCAGGCGATCGGCTTCGAGCAGCACGACGTTCATCCCGGCCGCCGCAAGCGTGTACGCCGACGCGCAACCCGTCAGCCCGCCGCCGATGACGACGGCGTCCACGGTGGTGTCGCCCTTGAATTTCGGATACGCGCGGCGCCGGTTGTCCGCGGTGCGATCTGCCCAATATGGAGACGACATTGAAGTCAAAGAATACTCGGTTCATCGGCAATCGGGGAATCGGGGAATCGGGGAATCGAGCCATGTTCCATGGGCAATCTCCCATGGCCAATCGATCGGCGATCGCCGATTTGCGATCGAACATGGCTCGATTCCCCGATTCCCACATTACCCATGAACGGCGAGGAGCTCGGAGGCTAACCGCTCGTAGAGATCGGCGGCGAGATGCAGCGCCGAGATTTCGACGGATTCATCGGCGGTGTGGGCCTGTTCGACCGACCCCGGCCCGATGAGCAACGGCGTGCCCCAGCGATCGAGAAACGGAATGTCGGTCGTGAATGAGAACACCGCCGTCTCGAAGCCCGGCAGCGTCTTGAGACGGACCGGCGGCACGGTGAGCACGTGGGCGATCTCGGCGCGTCCGGCCACGGCGCGTTCGAGCACGGCGCGGACGTCGGACTCGGGCCCGATCGACCGAAACAGCAACTCGGCGCTCGCCTCCGCGGGAATGACGTTCGGCGCGACGCCGCCGGTGATCAGGCCAACGGTGTAATGTGTGGCGCCGAGGTCGGGATCCGACGGCCACGGCGCGGTGCGCAGGGCGACCAGCACATCGACGAGCCTCTCGATCGCGGAGTCGCCGAGATCCGGCCGGCTGGAATGCGCGGCGCGGCCGCGCGCGGTCAGCTTCACCCGGTACACGCCGCGCGTCGCCGTCGCCAGCCGATTGTCCGTGGGTTCACCGTTGATCAGATAGCGCGCGGACGCGGGCGCGACCGTGTTGGCGGCGAGGGCCCCGTCGCTGCCCCGCTCTTCGCCGGCCACGAACAACAGCCCGACGCGGCGCTCGCCCCGCGCGCGCAGCCGCTCGGCCGCCACAAGCTGCGCGGCGAGGATGCCCTTCGCATCCGATGACCCGCGTCCGTGCAGCCGCCCGTGCTCGATCCGGCTGGGGAAGAACGCCGGCACGCAGTCAAAATGGGTCGAGAAGATCACGACCGGATCTCCGGTCGTCGCGATGACGTTCACGCGGTCGCCGGCGACCGGCTGCAGCGTCACCTGGTAACCCAGCGTTCGCAATTCGTCCGCCAGCACGCGCGCGACGCGGCCTTCGCCGCCCGTTGTCGAATCGATGTCGATGAGTTTCCGCGCGAGCGCGACGAGGTCTACCGAATCCATGCTTCGAGTTCCGTCCGCGTGTCGGTGCGGCTGTCGCGGTACTTCACGATCACCGGCGTCGCGAGCGAGAGTCCCCACTCCTTGCCCTGTCCCACGGTCACCGCGCGCGCGCCCGGCACGACCACGGCGCCGGCCGGCACCACGAGCGGCTGGCCGGACTCGGGCTTGATGATGCGCGAATGCACGAGGTCGTACACCGGTGTCGATCCAGTCAGGATCGTGCCCGCCGCGATGACGGCGCGTTCCTTCACGATCGCGCCTTCGTACACGCCGGTGTTACCGCCGACGAGACAGTCGTCCTCGATGATCACGGGCAAGGCGCCGACCGGCTCGATGACGCCGCCGATCTGCGCCGCCGCGCTGAGGTGCACGCGCTTGCCGATCTGCGCGCACGAGCCGACCAGCGCGTGCGAATCGACCAGCGAGCCCTCGCCGATGTAGGCGCCGATGTTGATGAACATCGGCGGCATGCAGATCACGCCGTGACCGATGAACGCGCCGTCGCGCGCCGTCGAACCGCCCGGCACGATCCGCACGCCCGACTCGAGCCCCGGCTTCTTCAGAATCAGCGTGTCTTTGTCGTAGAACGGCCACTTGCCGTGATCGGCCGACTGATCCACCGTGACGCCGAAGCGGAAGCCGAGCAAGATGCCCTGCTTCACCCAGGCGTTGACCCGCCAGCCGCCCGGCGCCGACGCGTCCGGCTCGGCCGCGCGCACGTCGCCGTCTGACAGCGCCTGCCTCAGCGCGAAGAACGCGTCACGCGCCTCGGCCTTGTCGGCCAGTTCGGCCTGCGCAAACAACGACTCGATGCGGACCTGCAGACTCAAGCTTTCACCATGGAGGCCCATGGCGAACCATGGAGGACCTTCCGGATCCTCTCAGCGGACGCCTCGCTCACGGGGACCATCGGCAACCGGTAGTGTGCGTCGCACAAGCCCATCTCGGCCATCGCGAACTTCACCGGGCCCGGGCTCGACTCGACGAAATTCACCTGCATCAACGGCATGAGTTGATTGTGCAGCGCGCGCGCCGCCGCGAAATCGCCGCGTTCCGCCGCCTCGACCATCCGCACCATCTCGGCCGGCACTTCGTTCGACGCCACCGAGATGATGCCGCGCCCGCCCAGCGCCATCACGGGCAACGTCAGCGCGTCATCCCCGGACAACACGACGAACTCCTGCGGCATCGTCCGGCAAATCTCCGCGATCTGCGAGATGTTCCCCGACGCTTCCTTCACGCCGACGATGTTGGGAATCGCGGCGAGCCTGAGGAGCGTCGCCGGCTCGATGTTGCAGCCCGTGCGTCCCGGCACGTTGTAGAGAATGATCGGCAGCGCCGTGCTCTCGGCGATCGCCCGATAGTGTTGAAACAGGCCTTCCTGCGTCGGCCGGTTGTAGTACGGCGTCACCGACAGGATGCCGTGCGCGCCGATCTTCTCCATCTCGCCGACCGCATGGATCACCTCCCGCGTGTCGTACCCGCCGGCGCCCGCCAGCACGAGCCGTCCATCCGCGGCCGCCTCGGCCTCGTCGATGGCGATCTCCACGAGGCGCCGCTTCTCGGCCGCGGTGAGCGTCGGCGCTTCGCCGGTCGTGCCGCACGGCACGAGGATGTGCACGCCGGCGTCGATCTGCCGCCGCGCGAGCCTTCGATACGCGACTTCGTCAACGTCGCCGTTCTTCTTGAACGGCGTGACGAGCGCGGTGCCTACTCCGGTCCACGAATTGCGGAATGCCATGACGATCGAGCCTCCAGTAAGTCGTCCATCGAAAACCAGCCGCGGCGCCCTTGCAGCCACCGTGCGGCGTCCAGCGCCCCATGCGCAAACACCGCGCGGTCCCGCACGGTGTGTGTGAACGTGACCGAGTCCGCCGGTCCGTCAAACCCCACGGTGTGCGTGCCGGGCACTTCGCCGACACGTTCCGAGGTCACCGTGATCTCGCGCGCGTATCCCGCGCGCGTCATCGCGTCCTTCAGCAGCAGCGCCGTGCCCGATGGCGCGTCCTTCTTGTGCACGTGATGCACGTCGTTGATCCAGGCGCCATAGGACGGATGCATGGCGAACTGCGCCGCCGCCCGCGCGACCGTGCGGCGAAAGATGTGCAGCCCGACCGCGAAGTTGGCCGACGCGAGCACGCCGATCCGGTAGGTCGCCGCCACGCGCCGCAGCTCCGCCTCGCGCGCCTGC
Organism: Acidobacteriota bacterium; assembly: GCA_004297655.1. GTDB lineage: Bacteria > Acidobacteriota > Vicinamibacteria > Vicinamibacterales > SCN-69-37 > SCUN01. Next base: position 11,264 of record SCUN01000063.1, read on the forward strand.
CAGCCCGTCGTGCCGATCACGACGTTGATTCCCGCGCCTGCGAGCGCGACCAAATTCGACGCCACCGCATCCGCGGTCGAGAAGTCGATGGCGACATCCGCATATGACCCCGGCGGGATGAGGTCGCCGCGCCGGATGATGCCGGCAACCTCGCACCGATGTTCGGCGGCGTGTTTCTCGACGAGTTGGCCCATCCTTCCGTGGCCGATGATCAGAATTCGCGTCATCGCACCGCGCTCTCCGTCGTCACGAA
>SCUN01000064.1 GCA_004297655.1 Acidobacteriota bacterium
GGTGAAGAAGCCGCGATTCACGGCGATCGTGATGAGCGCCTTCGCCGCGGCCGCCCTGTTGATTGCGGCCATCGGCCTGTACGGCGTGCTGGCGTTCGACGTCGCCGAACGGCATCGCGAGCTCGGCGTGCGTGTCGCGCTTGGCGCGACGCCCGCCGGCATCCGGTCGATCGTGCTGAGGCGCGGTCTTGGCCTCGTCGCCATCGGTCTTGCCATCGGCGCGGTGGCGTCCGTTGGTCTGACCCGCTCGATCTCGAGTCTGTTGTTCGATGCGCCGGCGGTCGATCCGGTTCCGATGATCGCGGCCGTCCTGGTGCTTATTGCCGCCGCGCTGCTGGCGACGTGGGTGCCGGCGGTTCGCGCGACGCGCGCCGACCCGATCGAGGCGCTTCGCGCGCCGTAAGCCGGCGACCTACGGGTGAATCACCCGCGCCTGAATCATCACCAGCACGCCGACGAGGGCGGCCAGCGCCAGGCTGTGAAAGAACACATATCGCAGGATGTCCGACGCCGGCGTGTGATGCCCGTGATCGCTCGTGGCGACGCTGGCGACGACGATGCTTTGAGCGTCGATCATCTTGCCCATGACGCCGCCGGAGCTGTTGGCGGCGGCGGCAAGCACCGGCGACATGCCAACCTGATGCGCCGTTACGACCTGCAGATTTCCGAACAGCACGTTGGATGACGTGTCGCTGCCGGTGAGCGCGACGCCGAGCCAACCGATCATCGGTGAGAAGAAGGGAAAGAGCGAGCCCGTGCTCGCGAGCGCCAGCCCCATCGCCGTGTCCGAGCCGCTGTAGCGCGTCGTGTAGCCGAGCGCGAGCATGAGCGCGATCGTCGCCATCGATGTGCGGACGCGCCAGAGCGTGTGGCCGTACACGCGAACGAGACGAACCGGCCGCAGGCCGAGCAGCAGGCCGGAGACAATCGCCGCGGCAAGCAAGCCGGTGCCCGTGGCCGAGAGCCAGTTGAAGTTGAAGATCGCGGCCTCCGGCGTCGGCGATGCGGCCACCGGCGGCATCTTGATCACGAGGTTGTGCAGCCACGGCACCGGAATCGCGCGTTTCGCCTCGAGCGTGACGTCGAAGAAATTCCTGGTGTAGGGCAGACCCCACACGAGCACGAAGATCGAGAGCAGGAGCCAGGGCAGAAGGGCGCGACCGAGAGCGTGTGAGCGCTGATTGACGTAGGGCCGCGTGGTTTCGAACACGGCCGATTCGTCTGGAAACCGCCAGACGTTCTTCGGCCGCCACACCTGCAGCAGCGCGACCACCGCGCCGATCGAGACCAGCGCGCTGACGACGTCGACGAGCCACGGACCGTGCAGCGTGGCCATCAAGTACTGAGAAAGGCCGAAGCTTGCGCCCGCCGTGAGACACGCCGGCCAGACGTCGATCATCGCGCGGCGTCCGGCCATCGCCCAGATGAGCCAGAACGGCACGATCACGGAAAAGACCGGCAGTTGATGGCCGACCATCGCTGAAAGTTCGGACAGCGGCAGGCCGGTCACTCCGGCCAGCGCGATGAGCGGCGTGCCCAGCGCGCCGAACGCGACCGGCGCCGTGTTGCCGATGAGCGCGAGGCCCGCGGCCGGCAGCGGACGAAAGCCGAGCGCGATCAACATCGCCGCCGACACGGCGACCGGCGTGCCGAATCCGGCGGCGCCTTCGACAAAGGCGCCAAAGCTGAACGCGACCAGCAGGGCCTGCAGCCGCCGATCCGAGGAGAGGCTGGCGAGCGCCGACTTGAACGTGTCGAGCGTGCCGGTCACGACCGTAATGTCGTAGAGGAAGATCGCGTTGAGGACGATCCAGCCGATGGGGAACAGGCCGTAGGCCGCGCCGTACGCCGAGGCCGCGATCGCCAGCCTGGCCGGCATGCCGAAGATGAACACGGCCAGCGTCCACGCTGAGGCCAGTGCCGCCAGCGCCGCCAGGTGCGCGCGCACCCGCGCCAGGCCCAGCAGGCCGAGCAGGACGATGACGGGGAGGCTGGCGAGGAGGGCCGAGACCCAGACGCCGCCCACCGGCGAGTACGTTTGCGGCCAGGGCACGGCGGGATTGTAGATTCGTTGTATAACTTTCCCAGAGGTTTCTATGCGAATTGTGAAGGGTTCAGTTCTTGTGTTGGCT
>SCUN01000065.1 GCA_004297655.1 Acidobacteriota bacterium
CCGCGATCGCCGCGATGCTGCCGCGATACGGCGTCACGGCGTTCTGTCCGACGACCGTCGCGTGCTCGGCCGACGCGCTCAAGACCGTGCTCGATGAAGTGCGCGCGCTCCGAGCGGCGCCGCAACACGGATGCGCGCGCGTGTTGCCCGCGCATCTCGAAAGCAACTTCATCAATCAGGATTTCAAAGGCGCGCAGCCGCTCGAGTGTCTGAGAATGCCGCCTGCGAAACGAACGTTGGACATTGGACGTTGGACGACGGACGACGATGTGCTGCAGACTATCCAGGCAGCCCTCCCCGACGTCGGCATCATGACCGTCGCGCCCGAACTCGCTAACGGCATGGACCTCGTTCGCGCGCTGACCGCCGCCGGCATCATCGTGTCGCTCGGGCATTCCGGCGCGGACTACGAGACCTCGCTCGCGGCGATTGCGGCCGGCGCGCGACAGGCGACGCACCTCTTCAATCGCATGACGCCAATGACGTCGCGCGACCCGGGAATGGTTGGCGCGGTGCTGTCGAGCGACGACGTGTGCGCGGAGATCATCTGCGATGGGCGGCACGTGCACCCGGCCGTGATGCGGGTGGCGATGGCTGCAAAGTCGCCGGCACGCATCATGGCGATCACCGACGGCACCGCGGGCTCTGGCCTGCCGCGCGGCTCGACCGCGACACTGGGCGGCCGCCGAATCACCGTCGAAGACGTCGCGCGGCTCGACGACGGCACGATGGCCGGGAGCGTGCTGACCATGGACCGCGCGTTCGCGTGCCTGGTGGGTCAGGCCGGCGCGGGCCTCGTCGATGGCGCCCGGATGTGCTCCACGTCACCGGCCCGGGAGTTGGGTTTGCAGGGACACGGCGTCCTGGGGGCGGGGGCGGTCGCGGATCTGGCCGTGCTGGACGCCAATCTCAACGTCCGGCAGACCTGGATCGGGGGCGAGCCGGTTTTTGACGGATTGAGCCTCCGGCCGTGAACCTTACTACCCGTACGCTCGTCCGAGAGGTCATGTCGATGGCGAAGCTCCTTCCCGTGACGATATTGAGCGCCGGGGTCCTGCTGGGATCCGGGTGCCGCCTGGACGTCGACGGGCAGGCTTACATCGAGCGCGAGCAGAAGCGGTTCCCGATCGAGGCGGCCGGCACGATCGCCGATCTGGACCTCAAGACATTCAGCGGCCGCATCGAAGTCATTTCCTGGGATCGCCCGGAAGTCCTGGTCGAGATCGAGAAGCGCGGCGAAGACAAGGAAGCGGTGTCGAAGATCGCCGTGACCTCGGAACAGAAGGGCTCGAAGATCTCGATCGACGTCCGCCATTCCGGCCGCACGACGTTCGTCGGGATCGGCCGGTTCACCTCACCCAGCGCGCGTCTGATCGTCAGCGTGCCGCGCAAGTGCAATATCGTCGCGCGGTCCGGCGACGGCTCGATCGCGCTCGAGCGCGTCGAAGGGCAGTTGGATCTCCGGACCGATGACGGCTCGATTCGCGTGGTCGAGAGCCGCGGCCAGTTGCTCGCCGAGTCACGCGACGGCTCGATGACGCTGGACGATGTCACCGGGCATGTCGAAGCGAGGACCAATGATGGCAGCGTGCGCGTGAGCGGCACGCCCGGCGTGCTGAAGGTCCGTACGGGCGACGGCTCCGTGTCCCTGAGGATTCGGGACGGCGCGGTCATGACCGACGACTGGATGGTGACGACTGGCGATGGATCCGTCACCGTCGAGCTGCCGAAGGACTTCAGCGCGATGATCGAGGCCGATCCCGGGAGCGACGGCCGGGTGAGAAGCGAGCTGGTGCTGACCAACGCGACGGGCGCCGGCGCGGACGGCAAGCGCCGGGAACGCGGCGCCATGAGCGGCCAATTGGGCGCGGGCGGGAAGCGGTTCACGCTCCGCACAGGCGACGGCACGATTCGTCTTACAAATTACTGAACGCCTGATCGCGCTCGCGGCATTTGCTGCAACGGCCGCACGCGAGGTCGCCGGGCTGCGGATTCATGCACGACAGCGTGAGTTCCAGCGGCACGCCCATCGACTGACCCAGCCGGATCACGTCTTCCTTGTGCATTGACGCCAGCGGCGCCACGACCGAGAGCGGCCGTCCTAATCCCAACGACATTGCCTTGCTGATCGCGGCGAAGAACTCCGGCGTCGCGTCGGGAAATGGATTGCCGGCCAGCGGGCCGAGCGCGAGCCGCTCGATCTTCAACCGCGCGCACAGCACCGCGGCCTTTGAAATCAGGACGATGTTGCGGCCCTCGAGATAGACATCCTCGTCGGGCGTGTCATAAGCCGGCGGCGTCCCGGCGACCGCCCAATGCGTCGGCGGGTAGACCTCGCGCATGTCCACGGTCAGCGTGATCACGGGCGCCACGCGGCCGGCAAACGGCGGGACGGCCAGGATGCGCTCGATGGCGCGCGCCTCGGCGGGTTCCCACGCGAGGCCGGAACGCACGTGGATCGGCTGGGTGCCGCGCTGAGCCTCGTGTCCTTCGAGCTCGCGCGCGAGCAGCACGGCGCTGTCGAGGCCGCCGGAGAAGAGAACCGCGGTGCGCGGCATGCGCTACAGTTTACGCATGTACCTCGTCACCAAACGCATCGATTTCTGCTACGGCCACCGGTTGCTCGACTACGACGGCGTGTGCAAACACCCGCACGGGCACAACGCGATGGTCGAGGTGGACGTGCGCACGGACCGGCTGGACCGGCGCAACATGGTCGCGGATTTCTCGGACATCAAGAAGATCGTCAAGGGCTGGATCGACCGCGAGCTCGATCACAAGATGATCCTGCGCCACGACGATCCGCTCGTGAAACCGCTCCAGGCGCTCGGCGAGCCGATCTACATTCTTGACAGCAATCCCACGGTCGAGCGCATCGCAAAGCTCATCTTCGACAAGAGCCGGGAACAGGGGCTGGACGTCGTGGCGGTTCGGGTGTGGGAGACGCCGACGTCGCGGACGGAATACTCAGAGCAATCGTCCTCGGAACAACAGTAGCCGGCGGGCTTCAGCCCGCCGGGCGGGCGGCGGCCGCAGGGCTAAAGCCCTGCGGCTACGGTTTGCCTACTGTCTAACGAGGATGACCGGCACCTTGACCAGGTGCCGCACGCGGTCGACGGTACTGCCCTTCATGATGTCTTCGAGGAAGCGGTGGCCGTGCGTCGCCATCGCGAGCAGATCGACCTTTTCGGTCTCGACGGCCTTGGCGAGTTCCGTTGACGGCGTGCCCATCAGCAGCCGTGTTTCGACAGTGAAGCCCTTGGCGGAGAGGTCGCGGCCGAGACGTTCAAGGTAGGCGCGATCGTCGTGGATTTCCTCGGACTCGCGCAGCTTCAGATCGTCGAAGTGGCGCGCCGCGAAGCCGTCGGCGACGTGCACGAGCACGAGCGCCGCCCCGGTCATCTTCGCGAGCGACTCGACGTGGGCGAGGATCGCGCGGTCGGCGTCCGAGTGTTCGATGGCGACGAGAATGCGTTTATACATTAGATGGACGTCACGAGTTGGTAAAGCATCCAGGCGTTCAGCGACGCGATCACGATCGACACGAACCACGCCAACGAGCGCAACCAGAACGGCGACACGAACCGGCCCATCTTCGCACGATCGCTCGTGAACATCACGAGCGGGAAGACGGCGAAAGGCAGCTGCAGGCTCAGGATGACCTGGCTGAGGATGAGCAGCGGGCCGGTGCCGGCCTCGCCGTAGATCGCGATCACCACGACGGCGGGAATGATCGCGATCAGTCGCGTGATGAGCCGGCGGAGCCAGGGACGCAGGCGGAGGTTGATGAAGCCCTCCATGACGATCTGTCCGGCGAGCGTGCCGGTCAGCGTCGCGTTCTGGCCCGCGCAGAGCAGCGCGACCGCGAAGAGCGTGCTCGCGATCGTGGTGCCGAGCGCCGGCGCCAGCAGTTTGTAGGCGTCGCCGATCTCCGACACGCTTTCGTTGGGGGTGCCGTGAAACACCGCCGCCGACATGATCAGAATCGCCGCGTTGATGAAGAGCGCGGACATCAGCGCGACGGTCGAGTCGATCGTCGAGAAGCGAATGGCTTCTGCCTTGCTGATGTCGTTGTCGAGATACTTCCGCGTCTGCACGATCGAGGAATGCAGGTACAGGTTGTGCGGCATCACGGTGGCGCCGAGAATGCCGATCGCGATGTAGAGCATGTCGGGATTGCGCAGGATCTGTGTCGTCGGTATGAAACCCAGCGCCACGGCGCCCATGTCGGGCTTCGCCAGATAGAGGTTGATCGCGAACGAGCCGGCAATGGCGATGATCAAGCCGATGACGAGGACCTCGACGTACCGGAATCCGTGATTCTGCAGATAGAGCACGATGAGGACGTCGAGCGACGTGAGCAGCACGCCGTACATCAGCGGCAGGCCGAACAGGAGGTTGAGCGCGATCGCCGCGCCGATGACTTCGGCGAGGTCGCAGGCGGCGATGGCGATTTCGCACACGATCCACAGCAGGAAGGTGACCGGGCGCGAGTAGGTGTCGCGGCACGACTGCGCGAGGTCGCGGCCGCTGGCGATGCCCAGCCGCGCCGACAGCGCCTGCAGCAGGATCGCCATGAAGTTGGAGAGCATGATCACGCTGAGCAGCGCGTAGCCGTACTTCGCGCCGCCCGCCAGATCCGTCGCCCAGTTGCCGGGGTCCATGTAGCCGACGGCGACCAGGTAGCCCGGCCCGGCAAACGCCAGCATCTTGCGCCAGAAGCCCGCCCCGTGAGGGATCGCGATCGTGCCGTGGACTTCCGGGAGGCTGGGTGTCTTGGGGATCATCTTAGAATTTTGAGCGATCAAAATTCTAGATCATATGAGGCAAAACCGTCAAGCCGGGCGCACCAGCACCTTCGACGCGGCCCGCGCGCCGATCGTCGTGACCAGGCCCGCGTCATTTCTGAGCGCCACCGCGTCGGCCGCCGCGTCGCGTGACTGGATCTCGACCGATCGGCCGGGCATCAACCCCTGCTGTTCGACGAACCGGAGAAACGACGCGTCCTGATCGATGATCCGCGCCACCACGAGCGGCACGCCGATCGGCGCGGCGAGCAGATCCGGATCATCCGGCCGCGCGACCTTGCCCTGCGCCGTCGGAATCGGATCGCCATGCGGATCGACGTCGGGCCGGCCCAGCATTTCGTCGATGCGGTCGATCAACTGTTCGGACACCGCGTGCTCGAGATGCTCGGCCTCGTCGTGCACGTCGGCCCAGCTCATGCCGAGCACCTTCACGAGAAACAGCTCGATCAGCCGATGGCGGCGCAGCACGAGGCTCGCGATCCGCTCGCCGCTGGCCGTCAGCCGCACGCCTGAGTACGGCTCGTACCGCACCAGCCCCGAATCCGCCAGCATCTTCACCATCGTCGTCGCCGTGCCCGGCACGACGCCGAGAGACGCGGCGAGCTGACCCATCGGCACGAGGTCCTTCGACGAGGCCAGCGAAGACTGGGCGATGTGGATCGTCTTGAGGTAGTTCTCGACGGTCTGCGACGCGAGCATTGCGCTCATTATATGGAGGTGACGCCGAACCGCCTCGATGACGCGTTGGCCGCGCCCGACGCCAAGCGGCGCTACAACCAGCGCCTCTTCGCCACGATCGCGACGCGCTACGACCTGATCACGCGGCTGCTGTCGTTCGGACGCGATCAGTCGTGGAAGCAGGACGTCGTTGAACTCGCAAAGGTGGG
>SCUN01000066.1 GCA_004297655.1 Acidobacteriota bacterium
CCGCCGTTGGTGCTCGTGTAGACATAGATGTGCGGGTGGTTCGCCTTGATGTACTCGCACATCTCGACCGCGCGCTTGTGCAGGAACGCCTCGCCGTAATTGAAGAAGTCGATGCGGCCGAGCGATGGGCCGACTTCGTCGATCACTTTCTTGAACAGATCGAAATCGAGCATCCCGGCCTGGCGCGTTTTCGTGATGCCGGTTTCGGGGGCGCAGATCGCCTGGTTACACGAGATGTTGCAGGCCGCGGTGCACTCGATGAACATCCGGCCGGGATGCCGGCCGACCTCGATGCCGCGAATCGTCGGCTGTTCGCCCGGCTCGAGCGGCCGCTTCAGCGGGCAATCGCCGCAAAACGCGGAGCCCGCGGCGTTCATGTCCTCGCGCAACCGGGTCAGCGTCTCGCCCTGCCAGATCTCCTGAATCGTGTGCGTGCGCGCGTCCCCGACGACGCGCTTGGCGTACGGATCGGCGCAGCCGCAGACGATCCGGCCATCGCAGAGCATGACGAGCATTTCCCACGGCCACGTGCACTGAAACCGGGTGGCCTGAAAATTCAGCGACATCGGCAACATTCTAGTAGAGTCGGCGCGTGTGGAGTCGTCGCGAGTTTCTTGTCACCGCCGCATCAACGGCGGCGCTGCGCGCGGGCCTAAAGGCCCGCACCTACACCGTGGAGCGTCGTCCTCGCCCGACGCCGGAACAGCTCGCATGGCAACAGGACGAGCTGGCGCTGTTCGTTCATTTCGGCGTGAACACGTTCACCGATCGCGAGTGGGGTGACGGCAAGGAAGATCCGGCGATCTTCAACCCCTCGCGGCTCGACGCGGAGCAGTGGGCGCGCACGGCGCGCGCCGCAGGCGCGCGCGCGATGGTCCTCACCGCCAAACATCACGATGGTTTCTGTTTATGGCCGACGGCCACGACGCCGCACTCGGTGGCGTCGAGCCCGTTTCGCGGCGGCCGCGGCGACGTGGTCGGGGAATTCGTCGACGCCTGCCGGGCGAACCGCCTGAAGGCCGGCCTCTATCTCTCGCCGTGGGACCGCAACGCCGCGGTGTACGGCGATAGCCCGCGCTACAACGAGTTCTACTGGCGGCAATTGCGCGAGCTGCTGACCGGGTACGGCCGCATCGACGAGGTCTGGTTCGACGGCGCCAACGGCGAGGGCCCGAACGGCAAGCGCCAGACCTACGACTGGCCGGCGACGTGGGCGCTGGTGCAACAACTCCAACCGCACGCGGTGATGTTCTCCGACGCGGGCCCGGGCGTGCGCTGGATCGGCAACGAAAACGGCGTCGCGGGCGAAACCAACTGGTCCACCGTCGACCCCCTCGTCGTGCCCGTGCCGGGCACGAGCGGCGCCGCGGCGACGCGCATGATGCAGCAGGGCGATCCGCGCGGCAGCGTGTGGCGCCCGGGCGAAACCGACGTCTCCATTCGTCCGGGCTGGTTCCACCACCCCGCCGAGGACGCGCGCGTGCGATCGATCGACAATCTCGTGAACCTCTACTTCACGTCGGTCGGCCGAAACTCGAAGCTCCTGCTCAACGTGCCGCCCACGAAAGAGGGCCTGCTGCACGACGTGGACGTCGAGCGGCTCACCGGTATGCGCGCGAAGCTGAACGAGGCCTTCCTGACGAACCTCGCGTCCGGTCGCAAGGTGAAGTGGACGCGGACCGGCGCGACGACGGCCGAGGCGGAAGTTGATCTTCGGAAAGACGAGTCGATCGGCATCATCGAGCTGCGCGAGCGCATCGAGCGCGGCCAGACCATTGCGCGTTATCGCGTTGACGTCGCGACCGACGCCGGCTGGCAGACGGCGTCGAAAGGCACGACGATCGGCTACAAACGGCTCACGCGACTCGCCTCACCTATCATGGCGCGACGTGTCCGCGTCGTCATCGAGGAAGCCATCGACACACCGGAGCCAATCGAGATAAGGCTCTACCCGTAGCCGCAGGGCTTCAGCCCTGCGGACGACCGGCGGGCTGAAGCCCGCCGGCTACTCGGCGATGTACTTCCACACGCCGTTGACTTTCCGCCAGATCGTGAAGAACGCGTTGGGCGGCGGCATGCTGCCGTCCGCGAGCGGCGCGTTGCGACGAATGAATCCGATCGAGATGCCCAGATCGCCAGTCGAGGCGACGATGACCCGCTCGTCAGCGGCCCACGACACGGGACTCGTCGGCTGAGGACTCCCGGCACCGATGAACGCGCCGATCTTGTCGTTGCCGACGAGAAAAGCCGCGTCGGGCCCCATGTTGACCGCGTCGGGCGCGCCGAACTTCACGAACGCGGGGCCGAGACCGATCTTCTGCGATTCGTCCGAAAACGCTTTCTCGGCAGCGGCCAGCTCCGACGCCCCCGCGGCGAGCGCCGGCCCGGGCGCGACCAGTCGATCCGGCATCGACGCCGGCATCAGATCCAAAGACACGGCGCCCTCCGGCCGGCGCGACCGCTTGTACGCCGCCACGCGCCAGCCCTGGGCCGTCTTGACCCAGTACGACATGTACTTCAGCGGCACGGTCGAGCCATCCGGCCGCCTGAGCGTCATATAGCCGAACGTGAACCCCTGCGTGGCGTCGGCGGAGATGCCACCGCGAATCGGCGTCCATTCAACCTTGGCCGTCGTGTTGTCGGCGTTCGCCTTCAGTGCGATCACCGCCTGATCGACACCGCGGGCAAACACCCCGCCCGGCTGCGGCATGATCACGTCGGTCGCGAACATCGGCGTCAGCGCCTCGATCACGTTGGCTTTGCCGGCTGCCGCAGCCGAGAACGCCCGGTCCGCCGCGATCAGCTCATCAACCGCCTGCTGCGGCGTCGCCGCCGTTTGTGGCAACGCCAGGATCAACAAAACAAGAAAGAACTCCATGGCCCTCCAAGGTGGAAGCTCTTACCGGTAGAGCTCCGTCGTCACGTATTTGAGTCCGTGATCGACCGCGATGATCAGCACGGTCGAATCCGGACGCATCCGGGACGCAATGCGAAGCGCCGCCACGAGGTTCGCGCCCGTCGAGGTGCCGGCGAAGATCGCTTCCTCCTTCGCCAGCCGGCGCGCCATCGCTTCGGCGTCTTCGGTGGAGACGGTTTCAATGCCGTCGGCCAGCGACGGATCCCACATCGGCACGAGTCGCCCCGTGCCCATGCCCTCCATGCGATGCGCGCCGGGCGCGCCGCCGGACATCACGGCCGACGTCGACGGCTCAACCGCGTAGACCTTCACGTCCGGTTGGAGCTGGCGCAGGCGCGTCGATGTGCCCCGCAGCGAACCGCACGTGCCGACGGCGTGCACGAACGCGTCGATGCGTTGCCCGCTTTGCGCCCAGGCTTCATCAGCCAGCGCGTAATACCCCGTCGTCTGATCGTGATTCTCGAACTGCTGCGTCCAGAATGCATTTCGCTCGGCCACGATCCGCTCGGTCGCCGCGCGCATGCGCACGAACAGATCCGGCGTGACCATGCCGTTCACGCACGGCTCGATCGTCATCTTCGCGCCGAACGCCTTCATGTGATTCCGCTTCTCGAGGCTGAACGCGTCGGACGTCACGATCGAGATCGGATAGCCCTTCGCCGCGGCCACGAACGCCAGCGAAGTGCCGGTGCTGCCCCCGGTGAATTCGACGATCTCCCGACCGGGCCGGAGTTTGCCGCTGGCCTCGGCGCCCTCGATCATCGCGCGTGCCATCCGGTCCTTCATACTCCCGGTGGGATTCGCGCTTTCCAGTTTCATCACGATGCGCGCGCCGCCGGGCGGCGACATGCGGCGAAGTTCAACAAGCGGCGTGTTTCCGATCGCGTCGAGGACAGAAGACATCCGAGCATTTCACCACGAAGGCCGTTGGCCCGACTATCCGGTTTCGGACCCGGACGGTGCTACGATTTCGCTCTATATGAAGCGGATTCTTTCGATCCTTATTCTCGTTTCAATCGGCATCATCGCCGGCCTCCAGGCCGCGGACCTCCAGGTCGGCGACCAGGCCCCGGACTTCTCCCTCAAGGCCAGCGACGGCCGCACGTACAAGCTCTCGGATTTCAAAGGCAAGCGCGCGGTCGTGATCGCGTGGTATCCGAAGGCGTTCACGTCCGGCTGCACGATCGAATGCAAATCGCTCGCGGAGAAGGGCGACCTGATCTCGAAGTACGACGTCGCCTTCTTCATGGCGAGCGTCGATACCGTCGAGCAGGCCAGGGCATTCGGCGACGAGCACGGCGCGAAGTTTCCGCTTTTGAGCGACCCGGACAAGAAAGTGGCCGACGCGTACGGCACGCTCCGCGACTACGGCGGCTCGATTGGCATCGTCTCGCAGCGCTGGACGTTCTACATCGGCAAGGACGGCAAGATCCTGGCGATCGACAAGGCCGTAAAGCCGGCGACGTCCGCCGAGGACGTTGCGGCGAAGCTCGCGGAGCTCAAAGTCCAGATGAAGTAAGCGTCTAGTCGTGCCCGTGGTGGCACGCCATGTCGATCACGACCGTGCTGGCGAGGATCAGGATGTCGTCCTCGCCCTCACGGACGTCGACGCCGTACGTGTCGCTCCAAGCGAACCACTGCTTCGACACGGTCGCCGCCACTCCGGACGCGCGGTTGAACGCGTACTCGTGATCCGTAAGGTTACCCTCCGCGACCAGGTCGTCCGGGCCCGGCACGTCAACGGTGAACTGACATTTGAAGAAAGTGAACAACTTCTTCTTGACGACGGCGACCACTTCTCCGTTGCGATGAATCTCGTACGTCGGACCCCAGTTGAGCAGCTTCTGCTTGATGAAGCACAGCTCGTTGCCGTTCATGTCCTGGAACGACAGCTTCGCGCCGATGGAAAAGACCTTCCCGTCGACAAAGAACCGCTCGGCGCCCGCTTCGTCACGGATCACGAAGTCGTCGCCGAGCGCGAAGATCTTCTGCTTCATCACGTAACGCACGGCTATTGGTCGTAGCCCTTCAGTTCGCGCACCCACACGTTCCGGTAGCGAACGGGATTGCCGTGATCCTGCAGGAAGATCGGCCCCTTCGTCAGCGTCGCTTTGTAAGGATCGATGCGGCGATGCTGCGTCGGTCCGTAGAACGCCGTGGCGTTGTGCACGACGACGCCGTTGTGGAGCACTGTGACCACCGCGGGCTTCTCGAGTTCACCGGTCGCCGTGAATCTCGGCGCCGTGAAGACGATGTCGTAGGCCTGCCAGGCGCCGGGCCGGCGCGACGCGTTCACGAGCGGCGGAAACTGGCCGTACAGCGCGGACGCGGAGCCGTCGGCATACGTCCGGTTCTCGAAACTGTCGAGGACCTGCACCTCGAACGCGCCCATCAGGTACACGCCGCTGTTCCCGCGGCCCTGGCTCTCGCCCTGCACGGCGCTCGGCGTGGCGAATTCCACGTGCAACTGGACGTCCCGGAACTCGGCCTTCGTCCGCAGGACGCCTCGGCCCGTTGAGGCCACGCCGTCCTTGATCTCCCAGGTCGCGGGCTTCCCGTCGGTCATGGACCACGCGCTGAGGTCGCCGCCCGGACCGATCAACACGGTCGCATCGCTCGGCGCCGGCGTCGTCGGTCCTTCCGAGCCGCCCGGCGTCACCACCGTCGGCTGCGGCCGCGCGGGATCGTGGATGTGCCACTTCCCGTTGGGCTGCATGGGGGTATCGGTGTACCCGAAGTTCGGATTCTGCTGAGCGAAGACGGCCGCTGCGCCGGCCAGCGCGGCCGCGGCTACGGCGAAAGAAACGGTCTTATTCATAGCGGGAGATTACACCGCGATATAGTTCTCAAGCTTGAAAACCTTTGACCGGAGCATCGTCGACGGCCCGCTCCAGCGCGCCGTCTGGAAGATCGCGTGGCCGACGATGTTGCAGAACATCATCGGCGGGTTGCAGGGCGTGGTCGATCACGCCATGGTCGGCCATTTCGTCGGGCACGCCGGCAACGCCGCCATCGGCGTCAGCATCCAGATCTGGATCCTGGTGATCGTCTTCATCAGCTCGGTGTTCACGGGCATGGGCGTGCTCGTCGCGCGGTTTGCGGGCGCGGCCAACGCCGACGCCGTGAACAAGACGGTGTATCAGGCCTTCCTCACCGCCGTCATCATGGCGGTCGTCGTCATGGCACCGGTCGGGTATTTCGCGGCGCCGTACTTGCTCAACATGGTCCACGCGGCGCCCGAGGTGCAGGTGGTCGCACTGCCCTTCCTCCGGATCATGCTGGTCGGCAGCATCGGCATGCTGCTCTTCTTCATGATGAGCGGCGCGCTCCGGGCGGCGGGCGACGCGCGGACGCCGATGCGGCTCGGCATCATGCTCACCGCGCTCAACATCATTTTCAACATCGCGCTCATCGGCGGCATCGGGCCGCTGCCGGCGCTCGGCGTGAAGGGCTCAGCGATCGGCACGACACTCGCGAGCACGCTGACCGGCTTCGTCTTTCTGTGGATGCTGTTCACCAATCGGCTCGTCGTGAAGTTTTCGCGGACGATGTCGTTTGCGCCGGACTGGAAGGTCATCAAGGAGCTGTTCCGATTCGGATTGCCGGCGGGCGTGCAGGGCATCGCGATGAACGTCGCCGGCGTGCTGATGGTGCGATTCATCGGCTCGCTGCCCGAAAGCGCCGAGGCGCAGGCCGCGTACGCGGTCGGCTACACCGAGCTCTTCTCGATGATCACGTGGACGTCCGTGGGCCTGATGGGCGCAGCGGCGGCGGTCGCCGGCCAGAACCTCGGCGCCAAGAAGCCCGATCGCGCGGCCCAGTCGGCCGCGGCGGCCGCGAAGATCGGCCTGGGCGTCGCGACGGTGATCGGCTTGCTGTTCGTGCTCATTCCCAATCAGCTGCTGGGCGCGTTCTCGCTCAACGACGGGGTCGCCGGCGTGCTCGGCCGCCAGCTGCTCTCGTTCCTGGCGGTCTCAGGGCTGTTCGTCACGGTCGCGCTCGCCTATACCGGCGCGCTGCAGGGCACCGGGGACACGCGCAGCCCGCTTGTGATCTCGATCGTGTCGCAGGTCTTCGTGCCGATCGGATTCTGCACGTTCTTCTCGATGACGACCGGTCTCACGGCGCCGCATATCTGGCTGGCGATCGTGCTCGGCCACGCCACGCGCGCGACGCTGAGCGTGCTGCGATTCAGACAGGGAAAGTGGCGCGGAATAGAAGTGACGGCGCCAAGCTAGAGGCCAGAGTGCCAAGGGCCTGGAGTCCCAGAGTAAGAGTACAAGTGGGTAGGGGTGCCAATACTTTGGAACAGTTGGCCCCCTGAACTCTTACTCTGGGACTCCAGGCCCTTGGCACTCTAGACGTTGAATTTGAACACGAGCACGTCTCCGTCCTGGACGACGTACTCTTTGCCTTCCATCCGATAGAGCCCTTTATCGCGGGCCGCGGCGACCGAGCCGCACGCGACGAGATCCGTGTAGGCAACGGTCTCGGCCTTGATGAAGCCGCGCTCGAAGTCGGTGTGGATGACGCCCGCGGCCTTCGGGGCCGTGTCGCCGGCATGGATCGTCCAGGCGCGCACTTCCTTCTCGCCGGCGGTGAAGTAGGTCCGCAGGCCGAGCAGGTGGTAGGTCGCGCGAATCAGCGCGCCGACGCCGCTCTCGCTCACGCCCAGTTCCTTCAGAAACTCCGTCGCTTCTTCCGGTGAGAGGTCGATCAGCTCCGCTTCGATTTGCGCGCTGATCACGACGGCCTCGCAGGCCAGATGCGTCTTCACGTAATCGCGGACCTTCTGCACGTGCGGATTCGCATCGGCGCCGGCCAGATCCGAGTCCTTCACGTTGCAGGCAAAGATCGTCGGCTTGTCGGTCAGGAGAAACGAGCCGGCCGAAATCGACTTCTCTTCGGGCGACAGCTCCGTCAGCAGCGCGGGTTTGCCCGAGTCGAGCACCACTTCGATCTTGGCCAGCACGGCGTCTTCAGCCGCGGCCGGCTTCTCGCCGCGCTTGATGTCCTTCTGCAGTTTCTCCCGGCGCTTCTTCACCGAGTCGAGGTCGGACAGGATCAGCTCGGTGTTGATCACTTCGATGTCGCGAACCGGGTCCACCGTGCCGGAGACGTGCAGGACGTCCTCGTCCTCGAAGCAGCGAACGACCTGCACGATCGCGTCGACTTCACGGATGTGCGTCAGGAACTTGTTGCCGAGGCCCTCGCCCTGGCTCGCGCCCTTCACCAGGCCGGCGATGTCCACGAACTCGATGGCGGCGGGAATGACGACGTTGGTCTTCGCGATCTTCTGGAGTTCGTACAACCGCGCGTCCGGCACCGTCACGATCCCGACGTTCGGGTCGATCGTGCAGAACGGATAGTTGGCGGCTTCAGCTTTCCGCGTGCGTGTGACGGCGTTGAAGAGGGTCGACTTGCCGACGTTCGGCAAGCCGACGATTCCTGCTCGGAGCATGAAGAACCATTATCCATCGGCAATGTGGGAATCGGGGAATCGGGCAATGTCCCATCTGCGATGGGCGATGGGTAATGGACATGGCAATCGCCGATGGTCCATAGCCAATTGCACATCCATTGCTGATTGCCGCATTACCCGATCCGACATTGCCAGATTCCCCGATTCCCACATTGCCCATGAACCGCCGGGCTGCTACCGGTACCCGGCCTTTCGGATGAATTCCTGAGGCGGCAGATTCACCGCAAGGTAACCCTTCCTGGCCCTGATCTGCAGCCCGGATGCCGTGGACTTCACCTCGATGGTCCGGTACTTCCCGTCCATCACGGCGTTCTCGGGCGCGTAGCCGATCACGTAGTAGCTGCTCGTGTCGTTGGCGACCATGCCGATCGCCCGGCCGATATCGTCGATGCCGCGGACCATCATGCCGCCCGTGCCCGACGTCAGGATGTTCGGGCCATCGTCGCCGGTGTCCCCCGCTTCGGATCGCGCCCGGGAGGCATAAACGACGTCGGGGTTGGCGCTCATGGTGTTGACGAGGCCGCGGCCGTCGATCGTGTAGATCGTCGTGCCGCCGCGGGCGGCCTGCGCGGCCAGCTGCTGCAGCTGCGGGCGGGATTCGTCGGAGAACATGCCCTCGGTCATCATCACGATCGTCTTGCGGCCGATGAGGCGCGCGAGATTGGCGGAGACGTACTTGAGGTTCTCGATCGAGTTCTCCGTCAGCACGCGCGCGGATCGGACGTAGAGACGGGCCTTCTGCTGGATCAGGTTCTCGACCGCGTTCGTGCCGCCGGCGATCTCACACTGCATGGCGTTGTCGAGGCAGGCGCGGCGTCCGAGCTCGTCGAGAAGCTCCCTGGCGCCCTCGGTGACGCGCAGGGCGTCGTTCTCGGACGGAATACGGGGGAACTCGCGGAACGGCGCCAGGAGGGCCTGGCGGTTGTCGATCGCCGGCGTCGCGCTGCGGATGGCGCCGAGCAGCTCGATCTTGTCGTCGGTCATCCGGCTCTTGTTCATCTGGCCGTTCACGAAGACGCCGGCCATGTCGCCGGGGAGCATCTGGCGGTCGATGAAGTTCTCCGCGCCTTTCTTGACGCGCATGAGGGATTCGGCTGAGAGGCTGCCTTCATCGATGAAGAACACAAAGAACCGGCGCGCGCGTTCTTCGGCTTCCGAACGCGAGAGGCCGACGGTGGCCTGGGCGGCGCCCAGGCGCGACGGGTCGTGCGCCACCATGTAGAACTGCTGGATCTTCTGGAGCTTGCCGTCCTCGTAGAGCACGAGGTCGTCGGCCTGCAGCCCCGGAACGAACTTGCCTTGCTTGTCGAGCACCGTGACATCGACTTCAACCAGGGCCGTCGTCGACTTGAAGGTGCTTTGTTGGGCGGTCACCGCCGCGGTGAGCGTGGCGGCCAGAGCCAGAACCAGGGAAACACGCATGTTGAGCCTCAGGTGAAACGAAAACGGCCCCAGGCATCACTGCCTGGGGCCGGTGTGTGACTTGCTAAGCGCGAGCGCTTAGAAGTTGATGCTGCCGCCGATGCGGAACACGCGCGGCGGAACCAGACCCGACGGCTGCGTGAAGCCCGACGCCGAGCGGTTGTTGCTGTTGAAGCCGGTGATCGTGTTGATGTTGAACACGTTGAACGCGTCGAGCATCACCTTGAGGCGGTACTTGCCGCCCTTGAACGACAGGACCTTCTGCGCGCCGAGGTCGAGCAGGCTCGTCGGCTTGAAGCGGGTCGTGCCGGCCGGTTCGAAGTTCAAGGTGTTGTAGCTGATCGTGCGCGCCGCGCCCGTCGCCGTGACGCCGAACGGCACCGCGCCCGGTCCGTTGATGGACAGGGTGCGCACCGCGCCGTCGTTCACGTTGAGGTTCGCCGACGTCATGATGTTCCACGGCATCTGGTACGAGGCCTGGACCTTCAGCAGATAC
>SCUN01000067.1 GCA_004297655.1 Acidobacteriota bacterium
CAAGAGCGAGCTGCCGTTCACCGTGCAGCCCGGCGGCGTGCGCTTCGGCCTCGGCGCCGTGAAGAATGTCGGCGAGGGCGCGATCCTGTCGATGATCGCCGCGCGCAAGACGCTCGGCACGATCACGTCGCTCTTCGAGCTCGTCGAGAACGTCGACATGCGCCTCGTGAACAAGAAGGTGTTCGAGAGCCTCGCCAAGGCCGGCGCGTTCGATTCGCTGGCGCCGGCGACCTCGAAGGGCCCGCTCCACTGGCGCGCCCGCATCGTGGCGAACCTCGACCGGCTCGTCGACCACGGCGGTCGCTTTCAGCGCGATCGCGACCAGGGCCAGACGGGCCTGTTTGGCGGCGATTTTGAGCCGCCGACGAGCGATCCGCATGCGGGCCTGGTCGAGACCAGACCGTGGACCGAGACCGAGGCGCTCAGCTACGAGAAGGAAGCGCTGGGCCTCTTCATGAGCGGCCATCCCGTCGTGCGCTACGCCGGCGCGATTCAGGCGGTCGGCGCGAAGCGGCTCGGCGAGATGACGCAGTCCGAAGCGGACGTCTCGACGGCCGGCATCGTCACGGGCACCCGCCAGCTCAAGACGAAGCGCGGCGACCGCATGGCGGTCTTCATGCTCGAAGACGAAGCGGGAAAGGTCGAGGTCGTCGTCTTTCCCGAGGCATACAATCGCTACGGCGGGCTCATCGCCGACGATGCGCTCCTGCTGGTGCGCGGGAAGTACGAGCGCGACGATGACACGGCGCGGATGGTGGCGTCGGAGCTGACGCCGCTCGACGTGATCCGCGACCGCGCGATTCGCGAGGTGCTGGTGACCGTGCCGGCGACGCAGACGAGCAAGGAGTTTGCGAAGTCGCTGCAGGCGGTGTTCGAGAAGCACCCGGGCGACCGCCGCGTGTCCATCCTGATCGACACGGGCCAGGGCGACGGGATGCGCGTGAAGACGCAGACGCAGCGGCGCGTCAGGCCGAGCGACCTGTTCGTCAGCGACGTCGAAGCGCTGTGCGGCGCCGGCTCGGTCGAACTCAAGCAATCCGCCTCCGTCAAGACTCCGGCGGACACGTAGGACGGTGTATGCCAATTGAACTGCTGGAATTCGAAAGCCCGATCGCGGTGCTCGTGAAGGAGATCGAGGCGATGCAGCTGATGCCGCAGACGCCGGAGCGCATCGCGTCGATCGCGCAGGTCCAGTCGCGCATCAACGAGCTGCGCGCCGAGATCTTCTCGCGCCTGACGCCGTGGCAGCGCGTGCTCGTCGCGCGCCACCCGCAACGGCCATGCATGCTCGACTACGTCGAGCGCATGTTCACGGATTTCGTCGAGATCCACGGCGATCGGCGGTTTGCCGACGACCACGCGATCGTCACGGGGTGCGGCCAGTTCCGCGGCGCGCCGGTGTTCGTCATGGGCCACCAGAAGGGCCGGGACACCAAGCAGAAGATCTTCCGGAACTTCGGGTACGCGCGGCCCGAAGGCTATCGCAAGGCGCTGCGCGTGATGCGCATGGCCGAGAAGTTCCGGCGGCCGGTCGTGGTGTTCGTGGACACCCCGGCGGCGTATCCGGGCGCCGAGTCGGAGGAGCGCGGCGTCGCCGAGGCGATCGCGCTCAACCTGAGGGAGATGGCGCTGCTCGACACGCCGATCGTCGTCGTCGTGACGGGTGAAGGCGGGAGCGGCGGCGCGCTCGGCCTCGCGATCGGCGACCGCGTGATGATGCAGGAGTACTCGATGTACAGCGTCATTCCGCCGGAAGGGTGCGCGTCGATCCTGTGGCGCGACGCCAAACGCAAGGTGGAAGCAACCGACGCGCTGAAGATCACGGCGCCGGATCTCCTGGCGATGCGCGTGATCGACGAGATCATCCCGGAGCCGCTCGGCGGCGCGCACCACGATTACGACCTGGCCGCGACGATCCTCGGCGACATCATCGAGCGCGATCTGGCGGTGCTCAACCGCATGACGTCGGAGGACCGGCTCAACGCGCGCTACGACAAGTTCCGGCAGATGGGCGACATCGGCATCGAGGCGGCGTCGCCGGCCTGATGCAGCGCGTCATCTGGGAAGACCGCGCGGTCGACGCGGCGGTGACCGCCGAGCTGGCCGCCGCGCTGCAGATCCCGCCCGTGATTGCCCACCTGCTGGTCCAGCGCGGGCTGACGACGCCCGAGGCCGCGCACGCATTTCTGAACCCGTCGCTGTCGCAGCTCCACGACCCGTTCCTGCTCGCCGGCATGCACGACGCGGTCGAGCGGCTGCTCGCGGCGATCGCGCGGAAGGAGCACATCGCGATTCACGGCGACTACGACGTGGACGGGATCACGTCCACGGTGATGTTGCGCCGGGCGCTCGAGCTCCTGGGCGCCGACGTCTCGCATTTCGTGCCGGAGCGGATCCGGGACGGCTATGGACTGCAGCCCGCCACGATCGAGCGCCTGCACGCCGCGGGCGCGAATGTCATTGTCTCGGTGGACTGCGGGATCCGCGCGTCGGAGGCGGCGGCGCGGGCGCGCGAACTCGGCGTCGACCTGATCATCACCGATCACCACGAGCCGGAGGCGACGCTGCCGCCGGCGCTGGCCGTCATCAATCCGAAGCGGCACGACTGCGCGTATCCCGACAAGCATCTCGCCGGCGTCGGCGTGGCGTTGAAGGTCGTGCAAGGACTGTTGCAGCGGGCGGGCCGCTCGGTCGACAGCATGCCGCACTTCGTCAAGGTCGCGGCGATCGGGACGCTGGCCGACGTTGTGCCCCTCATCGGCGAGAACCGCGTGATCGCGCGCGAGGGGCTCGCCGGCCTCAGCGCGGGGCCCAATTCCGCGGGCCTGGAAGCGCTGATCGAGGCGAGCGGCCTCACCGGGCGCAAGCTCGACAGCTTTCACGTGTCCTTCATGCTCGCGCCGCGCATCAACGCCGCGGGCCGGATGGCGTCGCCCGAACTGGCGGCGGAACTCCTGCTGCTCCGGGGCCGCGACGAGACGACGCGCGCACGGGCCCGCGTGCTGGCACAGCAGCTCGCCGACGAGAACACGCGGCGCCAGGAACAGGAAGCGGCGATCGTCACGCAGGCAAAGCGGAGCGTCGAGAAGGACCCGGCGGTCGGCGCGCACAACGTCCTCGTCGTGTCGGGCGACGGCTGGCATCGCGGCGTCATCGGCATCGTGGCGTCGAAGCTCGTGGACTCGTTCTACAAGCCGGCGATCGTCCTGTCGATCGAGGACGGCATCGCGCACGGCTCGTGCCGGAGCATCCCCGCGTTCGACATGCTCGCGGCCCTGGAGTCGATGCCGGAGCTGTTCATCAAGTTCGGCGGTCACAAGCAAGCCGCCGGCGTCACGCTCGAGGCCGAGCGCGTGCCCGAACTGCGGCGCCGGATGGCCGAGATCGGCGCCACGGCGTTGACGCACGACGATCTGCGCCCGCGGCTGCGCATCGACGCGCCGCTCAGTCTCCGCGACATTTCCGGGCCCGTCATCGAAGGACTCACGCGCATGGGGCCGTTCGGCGCCGCGAACAGCAAGCCGGTGTTCCGAGCATCGCCCGTCGAGCTGCTCGACCGGCCGAAAGTGCTCAAGGAGCGTCATTTGGCGCTGATGGTTCGGCAAGACGGACGCGCCTTTCGCGCGATGGCGTGGCGCGCCGCCGAGCGCGAGGAGTATCTCCTCGCGAATCGCACCGGCCTGGAACTGGCGTACTCGCTCGAACAGAATGAGTTCAGAGGCGAGACGCGGACGGAACTGACGGTCGCCGACCTCCGTCTGCCGATAGACGTGTGATGCGCTGGCAACAGGCACTGCGGTGGGTGATCGCGGCGGCGGGCCTTGCGTTCGCGGTGTTTCTGTACGTCCGCTTCGACCGTCGGCCGCCCGCGGTGCCGCCGCCCGTGCCCGCGCCGCTGCCCCAGGGCGCGTCCTACCAGTCCACGATGGGCTCGAACGGACGGCAGTGCCGCTTCGACCAGGGCAAGGAAGTGTCGTGCGTGTCGTTCACGAAGTTCACGCAGTTCACCGACGGCCGACGCGTCATCGAGAACCCGAAGTTCGAAGGGGACCGCGGCGGTAAGCCGTTTGTCGTGAGCGCGGACCGCGGCGAACTGCGCGCCGCCGCGCCCAATGCCGAGCCCAACGAAATCCCCGATCAGACGCATCTGATCGGGCGTGTGGTCATGCGCGAGCAGGACGGCATGGAGATCAACACGGAGGACGCCACCTACACCGAATCGACGGCCACGCTGGTCGTGCCGGGCGCGTTGTCCTTCCACCGGGATCGATTGACCGGCAGCGGCGTCGGCGCCACCTATGTGCGCGCCGCGAAGACGTTGCGCATCGACGACCAGGCGAAGGTCGAGTTGGCGGCGGATGAGACCGGGAAGGGCAAGCTGGCCGGTCAATCGACGTCGATCGAGCTCAACCGGGAATTGCACTCCCTCGTCCTGACCGGCAATGCCGTGATCGTGCGCGACGAGGAGACGATTCGCACGGATGTCGCGACCATGCATCTCACCGAGAGCGAGCAGGGGATTGCCGTGATGCAGATGCGCGGTCATTCCGGCGTCGTTCCGCTCGTCGCGACGAGCAATACGCCGGAAATGCATGGCGACGACATCGATCTCGAGTTTCATCCCGACGGCCGGACGATCAGCCGCTCTGTGTTGAAGCGGCAGGCGACCTTGTCGCTGGCCGGCACGCAGGGCCGACGGCAGGTCACCGGTGACCAGCTTGACGCGCAGCTCGCGCCGGACGGGCACACGGTGAAGGCGCTCACCGGCACTTCGGCGGGTGCCGGTCTGGTCGAAGTGTCACTGCCGGCCACGACGGATACCCCGAGGCGCGTGATCCGCGCGAAGCAGCTCATCGCGAACGGGACCGAAAAGGCCGGCCTCACGACCGCGTCGTTCGAGGACGCGGTGGAGTTCACCGAGCAGCGTCCGGCCGCTCGCGGGCAGGGCGCCGCGAGCGTCGAACGCCGCATCCGGTCGAAGACGCTGAACCTGTCACTGAACGGCGATATCGGCGACATCAAGGACGCGCGATTCCGCGGCACGCGCGACGCCCAGGTGCGTTTCGAGAACGGCGCCACGACGGGGCGCGCTGACGACGTGACCTACCTGGCGGCGGCGGGCAAACTGGTTCTGCGGCCCGGCGTGCCCGGCGCCGGCTCGGAAGTGGATGCGGAGCGCATCAACGTCAAGGCGCGCAACATCGACATCGAGTTGGATCGCACGAGCATCTTCGCCGAAGGCAGTGTGACGACGGCCACCAAGCCGGAGAAAGGTGGCACGGCGCGCGGACTGTTTGACGAGACGAAGACCGTCAGCGGCTCGGCCGCGACACTCCGCTATGAAGACGCGACGCACCTCGCATCCTACGAGGGCGGCGCGCGATTGTGGCAGGGCGCCGGGAAGGACCTGACGCGTATCCAGGCCGGCAAGATCTCGTTCGGCG
>SCUN01000068.1 GCA_004297655.1 Acidobacteriota bacterium
CAGGCGTTCCGGCCGCACGTGATCGACATGTTCGAGCCGCAGGATCACCCGGACAACTTCGCGTATCCCGGCGCGCCGCCGACACGGCCGTACGACAACGCCGGCTGGACGCTCGCGTATCAGATGGGCGTCGAGTTCGACCGGTTGTTCGACACGGTCGCCGATCCCGCGCTGACCCTCGTCAAGGACTGGAACGTCAAGCCGGCGCCTGGCGACGTCGCGCCCTCGTCAGCCGGCGGGTATTTGCTGAGCCACGAGGTGCTGGATTCGTTCCGCGCGCTGAACAAGTTGGGCGGCCACCGGATGGGCATGCTCACGAGCCCGCTGACCGCCGGCGGCCGGACGTTCCCGACCGGCACGTTCTGGGTTGACGCTGGCAGCGGGCCGACGCTGGCGGATCTCGCGCAGAAGATCGGCATCAGCGCGACGGCGGTGGCAACGGCGCCGACGGCGCTGACCGAGATCCGGACACCGCGCGTCGGATTGTGGGATCAGTACGGCGGCTCGATGGAAGCGGGCTGGACGCGGTGGATCCTCGAGCAGTTCGATTTTTCTTTTGAGAGAGTCTTCGCGCCTCAACTTGATGCGGGCAATCTCAACGCGAAGTACGACGTGCTGATCTTCGTGGACGGCGCGATTCCGGGTACCGGGGCAGGGCGCGGCGGGCGGGGTGGCGGCGCACCGGCCGGCGGCGGACGTGGCGGCGGCGCACCGTTGCCGGTGCCCGCGGAGTATGCCGGTCAGCAAGGATCGATGTCGGCCGACGTGACTATTCCGGCGCTGAAGCAGTTTGTCGAGCGCGGCGGCACGATCATCGCGATCGGATCGTCGGCGACCAACCTTGGTGTGCATCTCGGCCTGCCGATGCAGAACCACCTGGTCGAGAACGGCGCGCCGTTGTCGCAGCAGAAGTTCTATGCGCCCGGGTCGGTGCTGCGCGCGCGAGTCAACACGGCCAGTCCCTTCGCGTACGGCATGCCGGAGCAGACCGACGTCTTCTTCGACAACAGCCCGGTCTGGACGCTCGGCCCCGACGCGGCGGCCAAGGGCGTGAAGCCGATCGCGTGGTTCGATTCGAAGACGCCGCTGCGCAGCGGGTGGGCGTGGGGGCAGGCGTATCTCGAGAACGGCGTCATCGGCGTCGACGCGACGGTCGGGCAGGGCCGCGTGCTGCTCTACGGCCCCGAGATCCTCCAGCGCGCCCAACCGCATGGAACGTTCAAGTTTCTCTTCAACGGAATGTGGACGAAATGAAACGTGAATCTGGTTATCTGGCTATCTGTTGTCTGGCTATTTCTTGTGTCGGTCTGAGCCCGCTCGTCGCGGCCCAGAGCGAACCGGTTGATGCCGCGGCGAACGCGAAGATCCGCGACGAGGGGCTCAATCGGTCGAAAGTCGCCCAGCCATTCGACATGTTCGTGACGACGATCGGCCCGCGGCTGACCGGGTCGCCGTCGCACAGGCGCGCGGCGGAATGGGCGCGGGACACGCTGACGACATGGGGGCTGTCGAACGCGCGCCTCGAGTCGTGGGAGTTCGGCCGCGGCTGGGAGTTGGAGAAGCTCACGCTCGAGATGATCGAGCCGCGCTACATGCCCCTCCTCGGCTACGCCGAGGCGTGGACGCCATCGACCGCCGGTGAAGTGGTGCTCAACGCCGTCTCGACCGCCGGACAGACTCCGGAGCAGGTTGCGGAGATGGCGGACCGCATCAAAGGCGCCGCGCTCCTGGCGCAGCCGGTGGTCACCGCGTTCATCGACAAAGACCGAGAACAGCCGGAGCTCGTGCCCGGCGCGAGGATCGGCGCGCCGCCAGCGCCACGGCAAGGCGGCGCCGGCGGGAACACGGGACCGAACGCTGGACGCGGAACCGGACCGGCTGGACGCGGGACCGCGACCGGCGCCTCACCAACAGCCGGCGCCGCTCTCCTGGTGAAACCCAGCCGCGGCCTGCATGGCACCGTCTTCGTGCAAGCGGGCCGCGAGACGCCGGCGGCGACGCAGCCCGCGGTCGTGCTGGCCGCGGAGCATTACAACATCATCGCGAGGCTGTTGGCGGCCGGCACGCCCGTGAAGCTGCGCGTCAACGTGAAGACGAAGTTCTACGAGACCGATCGCAACTCCTACAACGTCATCGCCGAGATTCCCGGCAGCGACCCGGTCCTGAAGAATGAAGTCGTCCTCATCGGCGGGCATCTCGACTCGTGGCACACGGCGACGGGCGCGACCGACAACGCCGACGGCGCGGCCGCGGTTATGGAGGCCCTGCGGATCATCAAGGCCTCCGGTCTGCAGCCGAAACGCACGATCCGTGTGGCGCTCTGGAGCGGCGAAGAGGAAGGGCTCTACGGCTCGAAGCACTACGTGACCGACCACCTCGAAGGCGCCGCGCACGCCGCCGAGCGCGAGAAGGTCAGCGCGTACTTCAACATCGATCCCGGCACCGGGCCGATCTACGGCTGGTACTGCGAGGAGAACGCCGCGGCGAAGTCGATCTTCGACGCGTGGCTTGCGCCGTTCAAGGACCTGGGCGCGCGCCAGAACATCCTGCCCGGCATTGGCAATACGGACCATCTGAGCTTCAAGGCCGTTGGCATTCCCGGCTTCACGCCCATCCAGGACTACACGAACTACGACGTGCGCCTGCACCACACGAACGTGGACACGGCCGAGTACGTGCGGATCGATGACCTGAAGCAAAACGCCATCGTGCTCGCCTCGTTCGCGTATCACGCGGCCCAGCGGGCCGAGCGGATTCCGCGGTAGGGGGGTAGAATCTAGGGTACAGGCCGGCCGCCGGTCAGGCCCGTCTAATGAGGGTAGTTATGGCTCCCAGATCGCATTCATCTGAGCAGGGTTTCACCCTGATCGAACTTCTTATCGTCGTGGCCATCATCAGCATTCTCGCGGCGTTCTCGATCACGAATCTGATGAAGACCAAGCAGGGCGCCAACGAAGTGTCGGCGGTCGCGTCCCTGCAGGCCATCTCCAAGGCCCAGGTGGGGTATTCCACATCATGCGGCAACGGCGGCTACGCCACGACCTTGACCACGCTCGGCGCCCCGACGCCGGGCACGAACGAACCCTATCTGTCTGAGGACCTCACCCGCGCGGCGACGCCGCTCAAGGCCGGGTACATCTTCACGCTCGGACCCGGCGCGGACGCGGCTCCCGGCGAGAACGACTGCAACGGGACGGCGACCCAGTCGGCGTACTACGCGACGGCCGTTCCGCAGACGTTTGGCCAGACCGGCAGCCGCTCGTTCGCGATGAACGCGCGCGGCACGATCTGGCAGGTCTACGCGGCGACGCCGCCGGCCGAGCCGTTCGGCCCGCCGGCCACGACCTACAAATAGCGTTTACGTCAACAACGTCTGAACCAGCTCGCGCGCTTTCGCGAGCAGCGCGTCGATCTTCGACGCGTCTTTGCCGCCGGCTTCGGCGAAGTCCGGGCGGCCACCGCCGCCGCCCCCCACGATCGGCGCGAGTTCCTTCACGAGCGCGCCCGCCTTCACGCGGTCGGTCAGGTCTTTCGTGACCGAGACCAGCAGCGAGACCTTGCCCTCATTCTCGGCGGCGATCACCACGACGCCGCGCTTGAGCCGGTCGCGGAGCGAATCCGACAGGCTGCGGAGCGCGTCTTTCTCGAGGCCGGCGACGCGCCGGGCCACGAATTTCGCATCGCCGACCACCACGATGTCGTCATCGGCGCCGCCGGATGACGCGCCGCCGAGCGCGGCCTTCATCTTGAGCTGGTCGTTCTCACGCGCGAGCCGTTTCACCTCGGCCTGCAGCTTCTGCACGGCCTCGGCCGCGTGCGGCGCCGTGACGTTCAGCGCGGCAGCGGTCTTCGCGAGCGTATCGCCGATGGCCTGGATGTGCGCCACCGCCGCCTCGCCGGTGAGCGCCTCGACGCGGCGAATGCCGGCCGCGACACCCGATTCCTCCGTGATGACGAACGGCCCGATGTCGCCGGTGGCTCGCACGTGCGTGCCGCCGCAGAGCTCCACCGAGAAGCCCGGCACGGTCACCACGCGGACCTTGTCGCCGTACTTCTCGCCGAAGAGCGCCATCGCGCCGGCCTTGACGGCGTCGTCGGTGTTCCTGATCTCGGTCGTGACCGGCGCATTCACGAACACATGAGTGTTGACGATCCGCTCGATGGCCTGCCGTTCCCCGGGGGACATCGGCGCATCGTGCGCGAAGTCGAACCGCAGGCGGTCGGGCGCCACGAGCGAGCCCTTCTGACGCACGTGCGGGCCCAGCGTCTGCCTCAACGCGGCGTGCAGCAGGTGCGTCGCCGTGTGGTTCCGGCGGATGGCGTCACGGCGGGGGACGTCGACCTCGGCCGTGACGGTGTCGCCGACCGACAGCGCGCCCTCTTCCACTTCGACGAGGTGCACGCGCGACTTGCTGAACTTCTTGCTGACGTCGAGCACGGACGCGCGCGCCGCCGGCGAGGTGAGCGTGCCCTCATCCGAGATCTGGCCGCCGGATTCGACGTAGAACGGCGTGACGTCGAGCACGACGCCGCCGCGCTGGCCCTTCGTCAATGACGTCACCGGCGCGAGCGCCTCATCGACCAGGTGCAGGACTTTCGCGCCGGGGTGCGTCGTGGCGTCGTAGCCGACAAACGTCTCGTCGAAGTCCTTCACGGTGGCGCCCGCCGCGACCTTGAACTTCGCCGACTTGCGCGCCCGCTGCTTCTGCGCGTTCATCGCCTCGTCGTAGCCGGCGCGGTCGATCGCGAGCCCGCGCTGCGCCGCGAGGTCCTCGGCGAAGTCGAAGGGCACGCCGAGCGAGTCGTAGAGCCGGAAGACCTCGTCGCCCGACACCGTCGTTGATTTCGCGGCGATCGTGCGCTCGAGCAGTTCCTCGAGCTTGGGCAGGCCCGAGGTCAGAACCGCGTCGAACCGTTCCTCTTCGCTCTTGATGCCGCGGACGATCGCGTCGCGGTTGCGCGCGAGCTCGGGGTACGCGCCCTTCATCTCGCCGATGACGACATCAGCCAGTTCGAAGAGCACGGGCTTGGTGAAGCCCAGTTTCTTTCCATGGCGCATGGCGCGGCGCATGATCTTGCGCAGCACGTAGCCGCGGTGTTCGTTCGACGGCTGCACGCCGTCGGCGATCAGGAAGGTCATCGCGCGCAGGTGATCCGCGATCACGCGCATGGAGACGTCCGGGTGATCGCCGCCCGCCTTCGCTCCGGGAGCTTCGGCGGGCAAGCCGGAGAAGTGCGTGTAGGCGCGCCCCGCGCGGGCGCCGATCGCTGTGAGGATCCCCGAAAAAATGTCGGTGTCGTAGTTCGAGAGCTTGTTCTGGAGCACGGACGTGACGCGTTCGAAGCCCATGCCGGTGTCGACCGAGAGCGCCGGCAACGGGTTCAGCGCGCCGCTCGCGTCGCGGTTGAACTCCATGAAGACGTTGTTCCAGACCTCGAAGTACCGATCGCAGCTGCATTCCATGCCGCGGCAGACCTTCTCGCTGCACGGCGCTTCGGGCCGGTAGTACATGATTTCCGAGCAGCGGCCGCACGGTCCGGTCTCGCCCATCGACCAGAAGTTGTCCGCGGCGCCGAGCGCGGTGATGCGTTCGGCCGGCACGAACTGGGTCCAGATCTGAAACGCCTCGTCATCGCGCGGGATGCCGTTCTCGCCTTTGAAGATGGTGGGGTAGAGCCGGCCGGGATCGAGGCCCCAGACCTTCGTCAGCAGTTCCCACGCGAACGGAATCGCGTCTTTCTTGAAATAGTCGCCGAACGAGAAGTTGCCCAGCATCTCGAAGAACGTGTGGTGGCGGTGCGAGGGCCCCACGTTGTCCAGATCGTTGTGCTTGCCGCTGACGCGCATGACCTTCTGCACCGTCGTCGCGCGCGTGTAGTCCCGCTTCTCCTTGCCGAGAAAGACGTCTTTGAACTGGTTCATGCCCGCGTTCGTGAAGAGCAGCGTCGGATCGTCGGAAGGGACGAGCGACGAGGAGGCCACCACGCGGTGGCCGCGTGCTTCAAAGAACTTCAGGAACGACGTACGGATCTCGGACGAGGTCATTAACCGTACATTCTACTCGCGGTGCCGGAGGGCCTTCGAGATGGCGTCGGCGGTGAAGCCCTTGCGGAGGAGCTGCTGAAAGACCTTGTTGCGGGCGATGGGGGTGAGCGACTCGGGGATGCGCCGACGGGAGAGGAACCGCTGAATGGCCGCCGCCTCGTCATCGGGCGGCATCTCAGCGAGGAGGGATTCGATGACCGGTTTGGCGACGCCCCGGGCCATGAGTTCCTGCCGGATGCGCATCCGGCCCCGGCCCTTCACCTGGCTGGCCACGCGGATGTGAGTCGCGGCCACGCGGGCGTCGTTGATGGCGCCGCCGGCGGTCAGCAGCTCGATCTGCTCATCCACTTCGCCGGCGTCATGGCCCTTCTCGATCAGCCGCTCGCGGAGTTCGGCGGCGGTGTAATCGCGCCGGCCCAGGAGGGCGAGGGCCGCGCCGCGAACCGACGACATGTCTACCCGCGGCTTCCCGGCGTGATGCCGCGGAGTCGCATGCTGAATTCATCGACGTTCGTCACCCAGCGCATCGCTTCGTCGACGCTGACGTGGCCGCCCTGCACGAGCGCGAGGATCGACTGATCGAACGTCTGCATGCCGTATTCCGATCCGCCCGCGGCGATGGCGCCGGTGATGAGCGACGTCTTGTCGCGATCGGCGATGGCGTCGCGGATGTACGGCGTGGCCACGAGGACTTCGGCCGCGAGCGCGCGGCCCTGGCCGTCGGCGCGCGGCAACAGGCGCTGGGAAACCGCCGCGCGCAGTACGCGCGCCAGTTGCAGCCGGACCTGCGCCTGGTGGTGCGGCGGAAACACCGAGATGATGCGCGTGACGGTCTCGGCCGCGTCGAGCGTGTGCAGCGTCGAGAGCACGAGATGACCTGTTTCAGCGGCGATGAGCGCGGTCTCGATCGTCTCGATGTCGCGCATCTCGCCGACCAGGATGATGTCCGGATCCTGGCGCAACGCTGACTTCAGGCCCGTCGCGTAGGAATTGGTGTCGAAGCCGATTTCCCGCTGGCTGACCACGGCCATCGCGTCGGCGTGGAGAAACTCGATCGGATCTTCGATCGTGAGGATATGGACCGCGCGCGTGCGGTTGATGCGATCGACCAGCGCCGCGAGCGTCGTGCTCTTGCCGCTGCCGGTCGCGCCGGTCACGACGACGAGACCGCGCGATTCGGTCGAGAGGGCGGCAACCGCCGGCGGCATGCCGAGCGTGTCGAGCTCCGGGATCTTCGCGGGGATCAGGCGCAGCGCCAGTCCGGTCGTGCCGCGCTGGCGGAACACGCTCGCGCGGCAGCGCCCGACGTTGGGAATCTGCCAGGCGACGTCGACTTCGTGGTCACGGTTCAGGCGTTCGTGCTGCGCCGGGTTGAGGAGCTTCGCGGCAAGCGCATCGAGATCGGTCGCCGACAGCGCGCCGACCTCGGTGTAGCGCGTCAGCTCGCCGTTGACGCGCAGCAGCGGCGGCTGACCGGCGCGCAAGTGCACGTCGGATGCGCGGATGGCCGCGGCGTGGGTGAGAAGGGCGTCGAACGTCATGGGCGTTTCAGTCCAGAGTTCGGCCGGCTGGGGTCGGCCAGGTGATTGTTAATCTGCTTATCTGGCTACCTGCTCATCTGCCTATCTGCCTATCTGCTTACCGCCGCAGCACTATTGACGTACGTGAGCCAGCCGTGGCGATCGGGCGTGACGCCGTTCACGCAGTCGAAGAACGCCTGCTGAATCGCCGCCGTGACCGGACCGCGTTTGCCGTTGCCGATCGTGATGCGATCGACCGACGTGATCGGCGTCACTTCCACCGCCGTGCCGACGAAGAAGAGCTCGTCGGCGATGTAGGTCATCTCGCGCGGCAGCGCCTGTTCCTTCACCGCGAGGCCGAGATCCTGCGCGAGCGTCATGATCGTGTCGCGCGTGATGCCGGGCAGCACCGACGCCGCGATGGGCGGCGTGTAGAGCGTGTGATCCCGCACCAGGAACAGATTCTGTCCGGAGCCCTCGCTGAGCTGGCCCGAGACGTCGAGCGCGATGCCCTCCGAGTAGCCGTCGGCGATCGCTTCCATCTTGATGAGGCCCGAGTTCGCGTAGTTGGCGACCGACTTGGCCATCGCCGGGAAGGTGTTCGGCGCGCTGCGCGTCCACGAGCTGATGCGCACGTCCACGCCCTTCTCGAGCGCTTCCGGACCGAGGTAGGCGTCCCATTCCCAGACGAGAATCATCGCGTCGACGGGGCAGGGCAGCGGATTCACGCCGAGCGTGTTGTAGCCGCGATAAATCAGCGGCCGGATGTAGCAGGCGTCGTACGCGTTGGCCTTGATCGTGTCGAGCACGGCCTGCGTGAACGCCTCCTGGCTGACCTTGTAGTCCATCCGATAGATGGCGGCCGAGTCATACAGGCGGCGCATGTGCGCGTCGAGACGGAAGCAGGCGGGGCCCTGCGGCGTCTTGTAACACCGCGCGCCTTCGAAGACGCCCGAACCGTAATGTATGACGTGGGATGCCGCGTGAATGGTGGCGTCGGCCCAATTAACGAGCTTGCCATTCATCCAGACTTTGCCAGTACCAGTGAAGGCCATCGCAGGTGAGAGTAACGTACAGATTCCCGAGTTACTACTGCGTTTCTCCGCAGAACGGGCACTTGGTGGCGCGCGCCGGCAGCGGCTTCCGGCATTGCCAGCAAAAACGCGTCGCCGTCAGGTCGCGCGTCCTCGGCGACTTCCGGATGGCCGGCGTTCGCGCTTCGGGCGCCCGCGGCGGCGGCGCCGGGCGCGACGCCACCGTGCCGCCCGGGGCGGAAACTGTCGGAGTTTCGGCAGGTGTCTTTCTTGGCAATTCCCGCCGGGCATTCAACAAATCGTTCAGCAAGTCCTCAGCGCGCTGGTACCTGGAAGCGACATCCGGGGCCATGGCGCGCATGACGATGTCGTCGATGATCTGGGGCACCGACGCATTGCGCGACCGGAGCGGCGGCGTCAATTCGCCGCGGCGCAGCCGGTCCAGATCGCTCGGCGACGGCGTGTCGTACGGCAATCCGCCCGTCAGCATCTGATACATCGTCACGCCGAGCGAATAGAGATCTGACGCGAAGACGGCGCGGCCCTCGAACTGCTCGGGCGCCATGTAGGGCGGGCTCCCGATCACCGTGGTGCCGTGCGCGGCCACTTCGAGGATGCGGGAGGTGCCGAAGTCACCGACCTTGAGCAGGCCCTTGTCGGTCACGAAGACGTTGGCCGGACGCAGGTCGCGGTGGAGCACCCCCTGCTTGTGCGCGTGATCGACCGCGTTGCAGATCTGGCAGGTGTAATCGAGCGTCGTCGCGAGGTCGAGCCCGCCTTTCGCGCCGATGATGTTCTCGAGCGTCTCGCCGGGCACGTACTCCATGACGATGAAGAAGACGTTGTCCTGCTTCTCGGCGGTGACGACTGTAACGATGTTGGGATGGTTGAGCGAGGCGAGGAGGCGCGGCTCCTTCAGCAGCTCGCCGAAGTCGAGGCCCTGGCGGTGCGGCACTTTCAACGCGACGCGCTTGTCGATCCACGTGTCTTCCGCCAGATAGACGGTGCCGAATCCGCCGCTGCCGAGCGGTTCGATGATCTTGTATTTGCCGAGCGTCTGCCCGCGAAACACCATTCGAGAGAAGTATAGCGGCTAGAATACGTGCCGTGAGCGCGCCGCGCGTCTTCGTGCCCGATGTGCCGATCGCGGCCGACTTCAAGAACAGTCGGCCCTACGAGAGCGTGACGTTGCCGGATGACGAGGCGCATCACATCAGCCGCGTCCTGCGGCTGAAGTCCGGCGACGCCATCGTCATCTTCAACGGCCGCGGCGGCGCGTGGGACGCGGAGATCGTCGAGAGCGGCAAGCGCGGCGTCACCGCGAAGGTGACCCGCGCGCATCCGCCGCACGCGACGCCGCCGGCGCGCGTGACGCTCGCCGTTGGCCTCCTGAAGGGCGACGCGATGGACGCCGTCGTGCGCGACGCCACGGCGCTCGGCGCCGCCGAGATCATTCCGATGGCGACCGCGCACGCCGTCGTGCCAAAGCGCGCGCGCGGCGACGAGGCGATCGCCCGCTGGACGCGCGTCGCGGTGGCGTCGGCGAAGCAGTGCGGCCGGACGGCGGTGCCGGTGATCTCAGACGTCGCGGACTTCAACGAGGTCATCCGGCGGGACATCGGCACGAAGCTGCTGTGTGTCGAGCCGGCGCTCGGCGGCGTCGAGGTCTCAGCGATGGCATCGGATGCGGTGCTGCTGCTGATTGGTCCCGAAGGCGGATGGTCGGATGCCGAACTGACGTCGGCGCGCGCCGCGGGGTGTCACGCGATCACCCTCGGGCCGCTGACGCTCAGGGCCGAGCTGGCGCCGGTGGTGGCGCTGACGCGCGTGTGGGCGGCCATTCAAACGTAGCCGGCGGGCTTTAGCCCGCCGGACGACCGCGGGGCTGAAGCCCCGCGGCTACGTCAGCGCGCGAACCGCGCGCCGATCCACTCGCGTTCCTGCAGGCGCGACGACACGTGGAGTCCGACGGCCGCAAACGCTCGCGTGACGGCGTCTTCTTCCTCCGCCAGCACGCCGCTCACGATCAGCGAGCCGCCTGCGGCAACGCGCGAGGCCAGTTCATCCGCGAATCGTCGCAGCACGCCACCAGTGAGATTGGCAAAGACGACATCGAACCGCCGCGCCCCGAGCGCCGCGGGCTCCGCCAGATCCATCACCAACAGCGTCAGATCGGTCGTGCCGTTGAGCTCGACGTTTTCCCGCGCGTTGTGAATGGCGTCCGGATCGAAGTCGGCGGCGACAACGGGCGTGGCTCCCAGTGTTCGCGCGGCAATGGCGAGCACGCCGGAGCCCGTGCCGGCGTCGAAAACCGACCGGCCGGCGACGTCGATGTCCTGAAGGAGCTGGAGACACAGTCGCGTCGATTCGTGATGCGCCGTGCCGAACCCCATCGACGGCTGAATGACCACGACCGTCGAATCATCGGCCGGGCGGTCCCACGGCGGCGCGACCGTGATGCGGCCGACGCGCACCGCGGTGATCGACGCCTGGCTGCGCTCGGCCCAGTTCTCGTCCGAGATCTCCAGCGCGACGATCCGGGCGTCGGGATCGACCGACCGCACGATCTCGCCCGCGCGATCGCGCGATGCGGCGCTGGCGAAGAAGAAGCGCGTCGCGCCGGTCTGCAGATCTTCGTCGACCGCCGTGACGCGGCAGTCATCCATTTCGGCAAGAAGCCGCTCGACGTGATCTTCGGTCGGCGGCGCGGCCCAGCGGACAGCCAGCGCGTGATAGAGACGCGCTTTAGGATCCAAACATGTCTTTCACGCGCTCGAAGAACGGCTTCTCGTTTTCCTCGTGATCGATGGAGCGCGGTTCGACCTTGTCGAGCGGCATCGCCTTGCCGAGCTGCTCGACGGCCTTCCTCTGATCCTTCGTGATCTTCTTCGGCACGTCGACAACCACGCGCACGTAGATCGCGCCGCGGCCGCGGCCCGAGACGCTCGGCATGCCTTTGCCGCGAAACGGCAACAGCGACCCGCTCGCGGTGCCCGGAGGCACATCGACCGTGAGTTCACCGCCCGGCGCCGCGATCTTGAACGTGCCGCCCATCACCATCGTCGCGAACGGCACCGGCACCTCGACGAACAGGTCGTCGTTCTCACGGTGGTAGATCGGATGCGGCTTCACGTGCACGACGACGTAGAGATCGCCGGTGGGCCCGCCGTGCAGGCCGTGCTCGCCCTCGCCGTAGAGCCGGAGCCGCTGGCCTTCGGCGATGCCGGCCGGGATCTTCACCGTGACGCGGCGGTCCTTCGAGACGCGCCCGTTGCCGCGGCACGTGGGGCAGGGCTTCGGGATGATCTTGCCCGCGCCGCGGCACTGGCCGCACGGCCGCGAGACGACGAGGAAGCCCTGCTGGAATCGCAGCTGGCCCGCGCCCCGGCACTGCGGGCACGTCTCGGCCGATGTGCCCGGCGCCGCGCCGGAGCCTTTGCAGGTCTCGCAGCTTTCCTCGCGCGGAATCTGGATCGGCAGTTCCTTGCCGGTGAACGACTCGTCGAAGCTGATCTCGAGATCGAACCGGAGATCGGAGCCGCGCTCCGGCCCGCCGGGCTGCCGGCGTCCGCCGCCGAAGCCGAAGAAGTCGCCGAAGATATCGGAGAAGTCCGCGAAGATGTCGGGGTTCGCGCCAAAGGGGCCGCCCGGCTGGCTCGCCGCGCCCTGAACGCCCGCGTGACCGAACCGGTCGTAGCGGGCGCGCTTGTCCGCGTCCGCGAGCACCGAATACGCCTCGGCCGCTTCCTTGAACTTCGCTTCGGCCTCCGGATTGCCCTGATTGCGGTCGGGATGGTGCTTGAGCGCGAGTTTCCGGTAGGCGGCTTTGATGTCGGCGTCGCTCGCGTTCTTCGACACGCCGAGCACGTCGTAGTAGTCGCGCGTGCTCACGCTTTGGCCACCTGCACCATCGCGGCGCGCAGCAGCCGGCCGCCGGCCCGGTAGCCCTTGCGGAACTCGGCCACGATCTCGCCGTCGGCGCGCCCGTCGGCGGGCACCGAGCCGACGGCTTCGTGCACCTGCGGATCGAACATCTGGCCGACGGTCTCGACCGGTTCGACACCGCGGCGCCGCAACTGCTCGAGCAACTGGCGGTGGGTGAGTTCGACGCCGCGCACGAGCGCCGAGTCTTCGGCGCCGGCCGCGGCCATCGCGCGCTCGAGGTCGTCGATGATCGGCAGCAGATCGCGGATGAGATCGGCCGCCGCAGCCTCCGACAGCTCGCGCCGCTCGCGGTCCACGCGCTTGCGATAGTTGTCGAACTCCGCCGTCATGCGGAGCAGCCGGTCCTTCAGCTCGTCGCGCTCGGCGGTGAGGGCCGCAATCGGCTCCGTTGCAGTTCCGGTGAACACGTCGTCGTTGTTGTCAGTCACGGTTTGGGGAAACGGCGTTACAGGATGCGGCTCACCGCTTTCGACAGGTTGTCGACGACGGTGATCGTTTTCTGGTAACGCATACGGGTCGGTCCGATCACGCCGACGGTCGCGCTGCGCGAGCCGTCGTTGAACGTCGAAGCGACCAGGCTGAACGGATGCATGTCGGGCTGCTCGTGCTCGGAACCGATGACGATGGTCAGGCCGTCCGTGTTCACGTAGCGGGTGAGCAGCTCCAGCAGGCGGTGCTTTTCTTCGATCATGCGAAACAGCGCGCGCAGCGTCTCGAGCGTCATGCGCTCGTCGCGGTCCGACAGCCCGTCGAGAAACGCGGACGTGCCCTGGATGCTGACGTTGTGCGTGGGCGAAATCTCGTTGAGGCCCGACTGCGCGAGCTGCAGCGCGCGCGACATCAGCGCGTTGTAGAGCACGCGCTCCTCCTGCAGCCGCCGCGCCACCGCCGCCCGCGCGTCGTCGATCGACATGCCGGCGAATTCCCGGTTGATGTAGTTGGCGGCTTCCGAGAGGCGCGCCGCGTCGTGCGGCTCGTCGGTCTCGACGACCTTGTGCGTGATGTGGCCGCCGGCCGAGACGACGATGACGAGCACGCGCCGCGCGTCGAGACTGACGAAATCCACGTGCTGCAGCTGCGCCGACGGCGCGGCCGAAAGCGCGAAGCCGATATGGTGCGACTGGCGCGACAGTTCCTGCGACGCGTTGTCGAGGATGTCGCTCACCGTGCCGGCCTGGCGCAGGCGCGTTTCGATCTGCCGGGGATCCTTCGCGCGGCGGCGCTGGTTGAGCAGGCCTTCGACGTACTGGCGGTAGCCCGAATCGGTCGGCACGCGCCCCGCCGACGTGTGCGGCTGGCGCAGCAGGCCCTGTTCTTCGAGGTGCGCCAGGATGTTCCGCACCGTGGCCGACGACACTCCGAGCCCGCTGTTCTCCGCGAGCCACGCGGAGGACACAGGCTCGCCCTGCTCGATGTATTCCGCGACGAGGCGGACGAGCAAACGGTGCTGGCGGTCGGTAAGGTCGGACATTAGCAGTCTCTAACGGTGACTGCTAATGATTATAGCGGTTCATGGGCAATGTGGGAATCGGGCAATCGGGGAATGTCCGATCGGACAATCGGCAATGGGCCATGGAACGGCAATCGACACTCCGGATAGCCAATCGGCAATGGCATTGCAGGTTCTGCAATCGCCGATTCCCGATCCATTACCCATTGCCCATCGCCGATGCCACATTGCCCGATTGCCCGATTCCCACATTACCGATGAACGGGGCACGCCTCCGTGGGTTCTGTCCCGACGAGGAACGCTTCTCGAATGACCTTCGGGCAGCCGGGTGTCGCCAGCTTGCCGGTCTCTTTATCAATGTCGACGAAGACGATGCCGTCCGGCACGGTGAAGGCGCGGTCGGCGCGGCCGGCGGTGGCGCGGCGCATGAAGGATGTCCAGATGGGCAGCGCGGCCTGGCTGCCGGTGAGGCCGATCGGCGCGTTGTTGTCGAAGCCGACCCAGACCGCGGCGATCAGGTCCGGCGTGAAGCCGATGAACCACGCGTCGCGTTGATCGTTGGTCGTGCCGGTCTTGCCGGCGGCGTCGAGCTTGAAGCTCGCGCGCGCGGCCGCGGCCGTGCCTTCATTGATGACGCTGCGCATCATGTTGACAACGAGGTAGGTCGTGTCGGGCCGCGCGACGGCGCGCAG
Organism: Acidobacteriota bacterium; assembly: GCA_004297655.1. Taxonomy (GTDB): domain Bacteria; phylum Acidobacteriota; class Vicinamibacteria; order Vicinamibacterales; family SCN-69-37; genus SCUN01. The sequence goes on from SCUN01000068.1 coordinate 14,688, forward strand.
GCCCTCGGTCTTCGTCTTCTTCTCCTGGCCGTTCTCGCTGATGCGCAGAATCGGCTGCAGCGGACGCACCGACCCCGCGTTGTCGAAGATCGTGTAGGCCGTCGTCATTTCGAGCGGTGACGCTTCGAACACGCCGAGCGCGATCGACGGCACCGCCAGCGCGCGCGTGCCCTCGCCCACGCGTTTCCAGAGATCCGCGACGCGGTCGTAGCCGGTCTGCTCCGCGGTCTTGATCGCGACGATGTTGCGGGAGTGGGCGAGGCCGAAGCGCAGCGTGACCGGGCCCTCGTACTCGTTCTGATAGTTCGACGGCGTGTAGGGCTGGCCCTGATCGTCGATCCACGTCGTCGGCTCGTCGACCATGATCGTCGCCGGCGTCAGCTCGCGCCCGCCCGTTTCGGCCATCTTCTCGAAGGCTGAGAGGTAGACGAACGGCTTGAACGTCGAGCCGGGCTGACGGCGCGCGAGGACGGCGCGGTTGTACTGCGACTGGCTGTAGTCGCGGCCGCCGATCATCGCGAGGATCTCGCCGGTTCTCGGATCGGCGACGACCATCGCGGCCTGCGCGATGCCCTTCCGTTTCCGGGCCGCGAGCTGCTTGTCGACGAGCGCGAGGCCCTCGGCGAGCGCGTCCTGCGCCATGCGCTGCATGTGGACGTCGAGCGTCGTGAAGACATCGACGTTCGCGTTGGGCTTGAGCAGGCCCTTGTACTCCTCGTCGATCTTCTGGCTGACCCAGTCGACGAAGTAGGGCGCCTCGTTTTCCATCGCGTGCGGCGCCACGCCGATCGGCTCGGCCTGTGCCTTGACCTTTTCCGCGACGGTGATGAAACCGGCGTCGGCCATTTCCTTGAGCACGACGTTCCGCCGTTCGAGTGAGCGTTGCGGATTGCGCGACGGCGACAGGCTCGACGGCGCCTGGATGATGCCCGCGAGCGTCGCCGCCTGCGCGTTCGTGAGGTTCTGCACGTCCACGCCGAAGAACACCCGCGCGGCTTCCGCGAAGCCCTGGATCTCGAACGGTCCGCGCTGGCCGAGCGGCACTTCGTTCATGTAGAGCTCGAGAATCTGGTCCTTCGTGAGGCGCGTTTCCATGACGAGCGCGATGAACTGCTCCTGGAGCTTTCGCGTCGGGGTCTTTTTCGGCGTGAGGAACGTGCGCTTCACGATCTGCTGCGTGATCGTGCTGCCGCCGGCCAGGTACTCCTTGTTGCCGAAGACGTTGCGCCAGAGCGCGCCCATCGTGCCGATCGGGTCGACGCCCGGATGCTCGTAGAAGCGCCGATCCTCGATCGCGAGCACGGCGTTGATCATGCGCTTCGGCATCGCGGAGATCGGAATGTAGCGGCGGCGCTGGCCCGTGGCCAGTTCGGCGAGCAGCGGCGGCTCCAACGTGATCGAGTCGATGGCGGCGCCCTTCGGGCCGGGCGCGACGACCTTCGCGATGTAGTTGCCCTTGCCGATTTCGATGCGCGCGCTCACGGAGCCGGCCGGCGGGAGGCCCTTCGTCATGAGCTGGATCGCCGACCCGGCGATCGAGAACTCGCCGGGATGCTCCGCCTTCGGCTTCTCCGAATAGCCGACGTCGTTGAGCCGCGCGCGGAGTTCCGCGACCGACAGCGGCTGGCCCGCGTGCATCTCGAACGCGCGGCCGTAGATGCGCGGCATCGGCCGGTCGTCGCCGCCGCCCAGCCGCTTGTCGATCATGCCCGCCACGCGGATCCACGCGTAGATGAGCACCACCAGGCAGAGGAGGGCGACGATGCCGCCGCCGATCAGAATCTTCCGGCGCCACGGCCGGGCCGGGCCTCCGGCGACGAGCCGCGCGGCTCGGGCCGGGCGCGCGGCCGCCGGCTTCTTACGCCGCGGCGGTTGAGCGGGTGGACGCGTAGCCATGAAACGCGCGTCCAGTGTACGCTGAGTGGCCTGTGGCTGGTTGGACGCCTTCTCACCAGATTGACAACGGCGGCACCGGCGCGATCAACGCGCGCAAGGTGCACCGGCAGCGCATCTTCGACGTCGTGCGGAAGTTCGGGCCGATCTCCCGCGCCGAACTGGCGAAGCGCACTCGGTTGAGTCCCCCCACCGTGTCGGCCGTCGTCGAGGACCTCGTCGACGGCGTGCACTTGCTGCGGGAGGTGGGCACGGGCACGGCGCAGCGCGGCCGGCCGCCGGTGATGCTGTCGAGCAACGCCGAGTACGGGCTGGTCATCGGCGTGGACATCGGATCGCAGACGCTGCGCGTCGCGCTGGCCGATCTCGACGGCCGCGTGCTCGAACGCCACCGCGAGAAGACCAAGTCGGATTCGCGCGAGGGCGCGCTCGAGCAGATCGAGGACGTCATCGAACGCGTCTTCCGCCAATCCAACCGCGACATCAAGAAGCTCTTCGCCATCGGCGTGGGCGCGCCGGGCATGACCAACGTCACCGAGGGCCGCGTGATCGAGGCCGCGCACATTCGCGGCTGGGTGGACGTGCCATTACGCGACCGTCTGCAGGAGCGGTTCAACGCGCCGGCGTGCGTCGACAACGACGCCAACATGGCGGCGCTCGGCGAGCGCTGGAAGGGGATCGCGCGCGAGGTGGACGACTTCGTGTTCCTCGCGGTCGGCGCCGGCGTCGGCGCCGGGATCGTCGTCGGCGGCCGGTTGCACCGCGGCCACCGGTGGTACGCCGGCGAAATCGGCCGGATGAACCTCGACCGCCGGCAGTGGCAGGTTGACTACGGCCAGAGCGGCTACCTCGAGCAGCACCTCGGCATGACGGGCAGCGACGGCTGGAAATCCGTGTTCGATGCCGCCGTCCGCGGCGAAGCGTCGGCCGTGACGATGATCGATGAGCTTGCGGTCGTGCTCGGCACGGCGGTCGCGAATACGACGACGATTCTCGATCCCGCGCTGGTGATTTTCGGCGGCGGCCTGAGCCACGCGGGCACGCTGCTCGTCGAGCCGGTCCGCCGCGTCGTCGCGCGGATCGTGCCGAACGTGCCGGCGATCAAGATCTCGGCGCTCGGCGATGACGCCCAGCTGATGGGCGCGCTGTACTCGGCGCTCGAGATGGCGGACGCGCGGCTGTTCGAACTTGCCGGCGCGTCGCCGGCCACCGGAAATTAGTTAAGATCGTTTAGAATACCGCCAGTCTGGGCGTGCGGTTTCGCGCAGCGTTTGGCCGCGCGAGCCGGGCCGTTCCATACTGGCTGAGCCGGCGGATTCTCCGCCGGTGGCTCGTTTGCTCAGGAGTAGTCTCATTATGGTTCGTCGAATCACGGCACTACTGATTGCGGCTCTCGCCTGGACGGCCGCCCCCGTGGCCGCCCAGTCCCAGGCCACGAACGGCACGATCGAGGGCATCGTGACCGACACCCAGGGCGGCGTGCTGCCGGGCGTGACGGTCACCGTCAAGAACGTGGACACCGGCGTCGAGCGCGTCGTGGTCTCCAACGCCGCGGGCGCGTATCGCGCGCAGCTGCTGGCGCTCGGCAAGTACTCGGTGCGCGCCGAGCTGCAAGGCTTCAAGACGTTCGAGCAGCAGGGCATCTCGCTGTCGGCCGGCCAGACCGCCGTCGTGAACGTGTCGATGACGGTCGGCAACGTCTCGGAAACCGTCACGGTCACGAGCGAGCCGCCGATCGCGCAGCCGGGCAAGATCGACCTCGGCCGCACGATCAGCAGCGAGGAAATCCACAATCTCCCGCTCCCGTCGAGAAACCCGTACAACTTCGCGTTCCTGCAGGCGAACGTCACCGGCTACGAGAACAACGAGTTCGGCGTGCCGCGCATCAACGCGAACGGCTCGCAGATGCACACCAACTACCAGCTCGATGGCAACACGAACACCGAGAAGGACCGCGCGGGTTTGCGCCTCCTGCCGGTGTCGGAGGTGCTCGTCCGCGAAGTGAAGGTGATCACCAACGGCTTTGCGCCGGAGTTCGGGCAGACGACCGGCATGGTCTACAACGCGATCACGCCGTCGGGCACCAACGCCTTCAGCGGATCGGCGAGCTATCGCTTCAAGCGGAACAACATGTCGTCCCGGCCGTTCTTCCTGGCGTCGACGACGCCCAAGCCCGAGACGGTCGCCGACGACGTGACGGTCACGTTCGGCGGGCCGGTTCGAAAGGACCGGACGCACTTTTTCGGCGCATACGAATTCATCAACCGCAGCTTGATCACCGGTAACCAGGTCATCACGGTGACGGAGGCCAACGCGAGCCGGCTCGGGATCACGCTGCCCTCGGACGGTGTCGTGCCGGCGCATCAGCGCGTGAACTTCGGCTTCGGCAAGATCGATCACGAGCTGAGCAAGAACTCGCACCTCGCGGTGCGCTATTTCCTGTTCAAGAATTTCTCCCTGTCGAACATCGGCGGCGGGCTGAACACGCTCGACCGCGCGACGGACTTCACGGACCGGATGGACTCGGCGTCGGCGCAGGTGACGACGACGGTCGGGCAGAGCGCGCTCAACGAACTGCGCGTGCAGTACGCCCGGCGGCATCAGTTCCGCACCGCGGGCGCCGGATCGGCCGATGGGCCGGCCATCGTCGTATCGGGCGCCGCCAATTTCGGCGGTCCGCGTTCCGGCGGCGGCAACGACCTCGGCTTTGATTTCAACCAGGGCATCTGGCAGGTCATCGACAACTACTCGGTCCTGAGGGGCCGTCACGCCTTCAAGGCCGGCATCGACGCGCAGTTCATCGCCGACACGCGCGTGCCCGGCGACCTGTTCCAGTACACATTCCCCACGGTCGACGCGTACCTGGCGGCCAAGAACGGCACGAACCGGTTCGGGTACACCTCGCTGCAGCAGCGGTTCGGCGCGGTGAACACCGAATACAACTCGGCGTTCTACGGCGCCTTCATCCAGGACGACTGGCAGGTGACGCCGAGCCTCAAGGTGCTCTACGGCCTGCGCTACGACGTGTTCGACGTGCCGTCGGCGCGGCCGTTTGCGGCCAACAAGTACTCGCAGAACTTCACGATCGACAAGAACAACATCGCGCCGCGGGTCGGCATGTCGTGGGCGTTGAACTCGTCGGCGACCACGGTGCTGCGCGCCTCCACGGGCCTGATGTTCGAGCCGCCGCTCCTCGACTTCTACGACAACGCGATCCTGAGCAACGGCGATCCGGCCAGCTACACCGTGTCGGTCGCCGGTTCGGCCGCGGGCGCGCCCGCCTACGCGACGAGTCTCGCGTCGCCGCCGGCCGGCTTCACGCTGCCGCGGCAGAGCATCACGGCCGTCGACACAAACTTCAAGACCCAGCAGGCGTGGCTGACCAACGTGCAGCTCGAGCGCGCGCTCTCGTCGGACATCTCGATCGCGGTCGGCTACGTGAACTCGATCGGCCGCAACCTGCCGGTGCTCGTCGACGTGAACCTCATCCCGACCGGCGCGACGCTCGCCGACGGCCGTCCCATCTACTCGACGACGGTCAGTGCCGCGACGCGCGTCGATCCGACGTTCGATCACGTCAACGTCTTCCAGTCGATCGGCGAGTCGATGTACAACGCCGGCACGTTCACGCTGTCGAAGCGCATGTCGCACGGCTGGCAGGCGCAGGCGACCTACACGATGGCGCGCGGCACCGACACCTCGCCCCTCACCGGCAGCTACGTCGTCGGCAGCGGCGACGACCGGATGTCCGATCCGTCGAACCTCGGCCGAGACAAGGGCCTCTCGCCGTTCAACCAGACGCACACGTTCGTGGTCTCCGCCGTGCTCGCGCCGAAGGTGGCGGGCACGGGCCTGGCCGCGGCGCTCGCGAACAACAACCAGCTCGGCCTGATCCTCCAGGCCAACAGTGGGTTGCCGTTCAACGTGCGGTCGAACGTGGATCTCAACCGGGACGGCGTCACCAACGACCGCCCGCTCAACATCGACCGCAACACGGGCCGGCTGGGCAACGTCGCGAACCTGGACCTGCGCTACTCGCGATTCGTGCCGCTCTCGGGCAACCGCAAGATCGAGGGCTTCTTCGAGGCGAAGAACCTGTTCAACCGCCAGAACATCGCGGGTGTGAACCGCGTGGTCACCACCGACGCCAACGGCGTGCCGGCGGTGGCGGTGCCGACGCCGGCCGTGGCCTTCGCGGGCACGAGCGGCTACGACCAGCGGATCATGCAGCTTGGAGTGAAGTTCATTTTCTAAGTCACAAGTCACACGTCACAAACCTGGAGGCGGGCGGCTGGAAACAGTCGCCCGCCTCCTTCTATTTAGTTAAGATCATTCGGTGAAGTTTGATCCGGAGTACGTGCGCCTCGTCCTGAATGAGAATTTTGAGGACGCGAAGCGGCTGCTGCTCGATCCGCTCCTCGCCATCGACGAAGCGCATCTGGTGATGCTGGTGGACACCGGCATCGTGTCGAAGGCCGACGGCCGGATCCTGCGCGACGCGATCGGCACGATCACGGCCGACTCGCTGCGCGGCGTGACCTACGACGGGACCTACGAGGATCTCTTCTTCTACATCGAGCGGCTGGTCAAGGGCGCGTGCGATGCCGACATCGCCGGCCGCCTGCACACCGCGCGCAGCCGCAACGACATCGACATGACGATGTACCGGATGCAGTTGCGGGAGATGGTGCTGGATCTTCTCGACGCGACGCTCGCGCTGCGCGAGTCGCTCATCGGGTTGGCCGAGCGCCACCGCGACACCGTGTTCCCGATGCACACGCATACCCAGCCCGCGCAGCCGTCGACGGTCGCGCACTACCTGCTGGCGGCCATCGAGCAGATCGAGCGCGACGGCGGACGCTTGCGCGCGGCATTCGCGTCGGTCAATCGCAACCCGCTCGGCGCCTGCGCGATTACCGGCACAGGTTTTCCCATCGACCGGATGCGGACCAGCGAGTTGCTCGGCTTCGACGGCCCGACGGGCAATACCTACGGCAGCATCGCGACGGTGGACTATCTGCTCGAGAGCGCGGGCGCGGCGTCGACGGCGGTAGTGGGTCTCGGACGAATCGTTCAAGACCTGCTGCTGTGGTGCACGATAGAGATGGGTTATCTGCGCCTCACCGACGCGTTCGTGCAGGGCAGCAGCATCATGCCGCAGAAGCGCAACCCCGTTGCGCTCGAGCACGCGAGAGCGCTCGCGTCAAAGGCCTTCGCGCAAACGCACTCGATCGCGATGGCCGTGCACAACACGCCCTTCGGCGACATCGTGGACACGGAAGACGATC
>SCUN01000069.1 GCA_004297655.1 Acidobacteriota bacterium
CACCTTCTGCTTCTCGATCGGCGTGGCCGGAGCCGCCGGCCAGATCCCAACCGATTGCGGCCGCGTCGCCGCCGCCGTGAGCACGGCGATGTACTTGCCGGACGCCAGCGCGACCGGCGTGTTCTCGATCTCCTCGCCCATCGTCACGCGCACCGGCGCGGCGCCGCCGACGGTCGGCACGGACCACACGTGCCGGCGATCGATGTCTTCGGCATTCGTCGAGTAATAGAGCGTCTTGCCATCCGGTGAGAGGCAGACGTTCGCCGCGTCCTCGATCAAACCGCTCGTCGTCGTGATCTGGGTCGGCGCGCCGGAGCCGTCCAGCTTGATCGAGTAGTACCGCTCGAACTCATCACCGGCCGGCGTGAACGGAAACACGACGGTGTCGCCGGCCCACTGGATGTTCATCGGCTGCGTGAACATCGACTCGGTCGCGCCGTTCTTCCACACAAGCGACGAGGACTTCGCCGTGAAGTCGTAGGTGCGGACTTCCAGCGTATGGCCACCGACAAACGTCGCGCGATAGAGGCCGGGCTGCGACACCAGCGGCGCTCCAGGTGTCGGCGCCGGATCGCCACCACGGCCGCCACGGCCGCCCTGGGCCGCCGGAGCTGCGCCCTGTCGTCCGCCCTGCGCCGCGCCCGCGCGGCCCGCCGCCGCTGCGGCCGCCGGTCCGGCGGGATTGCCAACGCCGCCCACGCCCTGCTGAGCCTGTAAACCGAACGGCGTGCCGGGCCGGCGAATGAACGCGAGCTTCTTGCCGTCTGGTGACCAGGTGGGGTTCGTGTCGCGATCGACGCCCGGTTCGAGGAACGAGACCGTTCGCGTCTTCACGTCGTAGATGCCGATGAAGCTGTGGTTGTCACGTGTGCTCGTGAACGCGACCTTCGTGCCGTCCGGCGACCAGCGCGGCCCGGCGTTCGTGCCCCAGGCGGTGATGAAGGGCTTCTCGCCCGTGTCCATCTTCTCCTTGGACAGCCCGATCGCCGGCGTCACGCGCGCGCGATAGATCTGCCCGGCCTTCACGTAGAGGACGTTCTGGCCGTCGGGAGACAGCGCCGCGCCGCTGCCTTCGGCGAGACGGAACGCCGGCGCGCCGGCGCGCGCGGCCCAGATCGCGCGCTCTGCGCCGTTCGGGTCGCTCGTGGGATTGGCGCTCCAGCCGACGTTGTTGGGCGCGGTGCCGCGCACGAACACGAACGTCCGGCCATCGTCCGAGATTTCGAGTCCGGTCAGATCGTTGCCGTCGTCTTTCAGGAAGTTCGTGACGCGCGTCACGGCGAACGTCGGCGCCGCGGCGGTAAAGACGTTGCGCTTGCCTTCTTCGTACGAGAGCCAGGCGATGCGGTCGACTTTCGCGGCCGCGACGAGTTCGTACGGGAATCCGGGTTTCAGGAACTGCTGGATCGTGGGACCGGCGCCGTTGGCCGGCGGCGCGCCGGCGCGCGGCGCGGCGGTTCCGACGGCGACGAACAGGGCGAGGCAGACCAGAAGGCGAATCGACCGGACCATTGAAGACTCCTCAGAAATGCGGGGGCGCAACGAGGGAGATTAGCATGAGGGCGGCAGCGCGAATGCGCGTCGCAGCGACACGCCCCAGAGCACGAGCCCCACGAAGAACGCCGCGACCGCGGCCGTGAACCACACCCCGTCCGTAACAGGGGGCGTCAGCGCATTGGCCCGAGCCAGGCCGACGTTGACGGCGATCAGGAATGCCTGAATCAGGCTTCCCAGCCACAACCCGAGCCACATCAGCGCATCGAGCGCGGCGTTCTGGCGCTCCGGCGCCAGCCAGTAGGCCTTGTTCGGCAGGTTCAGAAACGACACCGGAAACACGCGCGGCAGCACACCAACCGCCGCCGCGACAAACGTCGGCAGCATGAACGACAGGAAGCTGGCGAGCACGATGAACTTGACGCGATCCATCCAGACGACCGGCTCGCCGCTCGCGTTGAACCGCACCGCCATCGTGGGCGGAAAATCCCGGCCGAAGAAGATGAAGAACGCAATCGACGCGCAGGTCAGCACCATCAACACGGCGAGCGGGATCGAGAGCCGGCGCGGTGTCACGCGAACCACTCCAGCGCGCGATCGGCCACGAGCCCGAGCGAGGCGGCTTCCCGAAAGTACGTGCGCAGGCCGTCGATCGCGCGGGCATCCAGCGCAAATCGCAGGTTATTCCGGAGATACGCGCGCGCAGCTCCGCGGCGCTCAGGCCGGTCGGCGCAGTACTCGTCGGCAATCGCATCGAGGTGCCCGCCGCCATCGCGAGCCGCGTCATTCAGCACGCTCACCGTCCGTGCCGTCACGGCGTCCGACGGTCCGGACCAGACGGCCCAGACAAACGGAAGTCCGGTCATGCTCGTCCACGCATCGCCCAGATCGATCTTCGTGGCGCCGAGCGCCGCGTAGTCCACGAACAAGGCGGGGTCACCGATCAGCAGCGCCGCGTCGGCCGACGCCAGCATCCCGGCGAGATCCGGCTGATGCGGCACAAATGCCGGCGCGATCCCGAACTTCCGCGCGCAGAGGACCTTCGTCAGCATCGCAGACGTTCTCGAACTGGTGTCGAGGGCGATCGACCGGACGTCGTGGATCGGCTTCCTGGCGAAGAGCGCGACGGAGGCCACGGGGCCATCCGAGCCAATGCACACACCAGGCACGATCCGGTCGGTCGGACGGTCGAGATACGTAATGGACGGGACCATGCCGAGGTCGATTTCGCCGGCGGCCAGCAGGCGCGCGCACTCGGACGGCACGTCGAACCTGAGCGACACGTCGTCGCGCCGCTCCAGCCCGTAGACGAGCGGACGAACGTTCAGATAGCTGACGGCTCCCAGGCGAACGCGGCTCAAGGGACGAGCTCGTACCGCCCGTTGCGCTCCGCGGGCTCGGCAAACGCTGATCTGATCTGCCGCTCGATGTCGGCCTTCGGCGATCGCCGCACGCCGAGCTTCTCGAAGTCGAGCGGCGCGACGCCGTCGATGTCGTCGGCGCCGTACTCGATCGCCACCTGCGCGAGCTTCGGCCCGTAGAGCACCCAATCCACCTGCACGTGCGGAATCGACGGCGCGAGAATCCGCGTCACCGCGATCGTCTTGACGTCGTCATAGCCGGTTGACGGCGTCTCGATCGGATCGACACGCGGCAACGGCGCGATGGCTGACAGGGCCTTCGTCTCGCGCTGAATGCTCTCGGCTTTCGAGATGAGGTCGAGTCGATCCGCGAAGCGAGCTTCGATGATCGTGGCGCGTCGAGCCGTCAAGCCGCCATGCAGCACGGCCCGAACGATCTCCGCCGGGTCCTCGCCCAGCTTGTCGACCGGCACTTCGGCGACGCCCTCGAGGCCCGCCGCGCGAAGCGCCTTCGCCAGTTCGGCCAGCGCCATGTGATCGCCACCGGCCACGGCGAGGAGGTCCGCCAGCGAAAACCCGGTGAGCACCGCGTCGCCGGCAATGCCCTTCGCGGCCCGGGTCCACGCCACGGCTTCGTCTTTCGATGAGGGCGTGCCCGTGATTCGAACCTCTCCGCAATCGCCGCGATCCGCCGGCAGCGTACCGGCGTCAACGACGGCCACGCGGCCGAAAGTCACTCGAGACCCGTGCTTCGCTTTCCGAGCGGCGGCGCCAATCTCGCCGACGCTGACCAGATCCGCTGTGGCGATCACGCGATCGGCTTCTGCCCGGCCCGACGCGCTCATCGCTTCAGCCTCGACACGACCGCCGCCGCCTTGGCCGCGACCGATTCGGTCATCTTCAAGCGCTTCGGCCACTCGCGCGAGAAGCCTTCGGACGCCCACTTGCGGGTCGCGTCGACGCCCATCTTGCCGCCGTACGCCGGCGATACCGCCGCGTCGTCCAGATCGTCAACGGGTCCCTTGGTGATCTCGACATCGCGGAGCGGATCGACATGCGTGCCGACGACCCACGCCACCTCCGCCGGATCCTGCACGTTCACATCCTTGTCGACGATGACGACGCACTTGGAGAACATGAGCTGGCCGAGACCCCATACCGCGCTCATGATCTTGCGCGCGTGGCCCGGATAACGCTTGTCGATCGAAATCAGCACGAAGTTGTGGAAGATGCCCGCCGCCGGGAAGTGCATGTCGACGATTTCGGGCAGCGTTTTCTGAATGAGCGGCAGGAAGATGCGCTCGCTCGCCTTGCCGAGATAGAGATCTTCCATCGGCGGGATGCCCACGACGGTCGTGAGATAGATGGGTTTCTTCCGCATCGTCACGCACGTGAGATGGAAGACCGGGAAGTCGTCGGCGAGCGAGTAGAACCCGGTGTGATCGCCGAACGGCCCTTCGCGCCGGCGTTCGCCCGGCTCGACGTAGCCCTCGAGGACGATCTGCGCGTTGGCCGGGACCTGGAGGTCGACGGTCACGCACTTGACGAGTTCCACGCGCCGTTTGCCGAGCACGCCGGCGAGCATCAACTCGTCGAGGCCTTCCGGCATCGGCGCCGTCGCGCAGTAGCTCAGGACCGGCTCGGGCCCGAGGGCCACGGCCACTTCGAGCCGCTGGCCCATGCGCTCGGCCACGCGATGATGCTGCGCGCCGCCCTTGTGCCGTTGCCAGTGCATGCCGGTCGTCTTGTTGTCGTAGACCTGCATGCGATACGTGCCGATGTTGCGCATGCCGGTTTCCGGGTCTTTCGTGAAGACGAGCGGCAGCGTGATGTACGGCCCGCCATCTTCGGGCCACGTCGTGAGGATCGGAATCGCGTCGAGGTTCGCCGCGCTGCCCTGCTGCACGATTTCCTGGCACGGCGCGTCCTTCACGGTCTTCGGCATCAGGTCTTTGAGCCGATTCGCGAGCGGGAGCATCTTCAGCGCGTCCATGAAGCCTTTCGGCATCGCGGGCGTCGTGAGTTCGCGAATCTCGGTCGCGAGGTCGTCGAGTTTCTCCACACCGAGCGCGAGCGACATCCGCGACTCGGAGCCAAACAGGTTCGCGGCGACCGGCATGTCGTAACCGGTGGGCTTCTCGAACAGCAGACCCTGGCCGCCGCCGGGCGACTTCGACACCTGGTCGATCACGGCGGAGATCTCCAGGTTCGGGCTGAGAGGCTCGGCGATTCTCGCCAGTTCCTTGCGGCGGTCGAGCTCGGTGATGAAGGCGTTCAGATCGGGAAACATCGAAGAATCAGCATAAGACATCGGGAGTCGTTTCCGGGAGCGTCACGC
>SCUN01000070.1 GCA_004297655.1 Acidobacteriota bacterium
CAGCAGCGACGCCTTCAGCAGTAGCGCGCTCTGGTTGTGGAAGATGTGGTGCCACCAGCGCGCCGGCACGAACTCGGGCAGCACGACCGTCACGTAGCCGTTCGGATCCTCCGCCAGAATCTTGTCGATGTAGTCGTCGAGCGGCTCGCGCAGCGACCGGTACGGTGAAATCAGCGTGACGAGCATGATGTTGTTCTCGTACTGATCCCACTCGCGCCGCACGACAGCCGCGCGCGCCTCGTCCACGCTGACATGCACGGCCCGCACGTCATCCGACAGCACGCGCGCGTAGTTCAGCGCGTTGATCGCCGAGCGATGCACGCCGCTGATCAGCACGAGCACCGTGTTCGATGACGGGCCCGCCGGCAGGCCGCCGCGAACGATCGACAACTGATCCGCGACCTGCTGATAGTGGCTCCGGCACCGCCGGAAGAACCACACGTGCATCGGGATCAGGAGCAGGATGATCCACGCGCCCTCGTGCGCTTTGGTGACGGCCACGACCATCAGGACGACACCGGTCACGACGGCGCCCACGCCGTTGATCCACGCGTTGCGCCGCCAGTGCGCGTCACGGATGCGGCGCCAGCGGATGACCATGCCGGCCTGCGACAACGTGAACGACACGAACACGCCAATCATGTAGAGCGGGATGAGCGCGTGCGTGTCGCCGCCGAACACGGCGAGCAGCACGCCCGCGAAGACGCTCAGTCCGATGATGCCGTTCGAGAAGGCGAGCCGGTCGCCCTGATTCGAGAGTTGCCTCGGCAGAAAACCGTCGCGCGAGAGAATCGACGCCAGACGCGGGAAGTCGGCGTACGCCGTGTTGGCCGCGAGGACGAGGATCGCCATCGTGCCCGCCTGCACGAAATAGTAGAGGGCGCCGCGCCCGCCGAAGACGCCACGCGCGAGTTCGGAGAGCACCGTCTCGCTTTCGCTCGGAACGACCTGGTAGACCCTCGCCAGCAGCGTGATGCCGATGAACATCGTGACGCTCAGCACCGCCATCGCCCCCATCGTGCCGGCCGCGTTCTTCGCTTCAGGCGGGCGGAAGGCGGGCACGCCGTTCGATACGGCCTCGACGCCGGTCATGGCGGTGCACCCGTTGGAGAACGCGGTGAGCAGCAGGAAGAGACTAAGCGTCTCCCGTCCCGCGGCAATCGGATCGCCGACGCTGACAGGCGCCACGGTGCCGGTCAGCGCCTGCCAGGCGCCGACCGTCAGCAGGCCGAGGATGCCGGCGATGAAGAGATACGTCGGCAGCGCGAAAATCCGTCCGGACTCGCGGATGCCGCGCAGGTTGCCGAGCATCAAGATCGCGACGAAGCCGAGCCCGAGTTCGACGCGGTTGACGTGCCACGAGGGGAGCGCCGAAGTGAGCGCCGCCACGCCGGCCGCGATGCTGACGGCGACCGTGAGCACGTAATCGATCAGCAACGCCGCCGCCGCGATGAGGCCCGGCAGTTCGCCGAGATTCTCCTTGGCGACGATGTACGCGCCGCCGCCGGAGGGGTAGGCGTGAATGGTCTGCCGGTAGGAGATCGCCACGATCGTGAGGATCGTCGCGATGACGATCGCGATCGGCGCGGAGAGCGAGAGATACGCCGCGCCCGCGAGCAGCAGGACGCGGAGTATTTCCTCGGTGGCGTACGCGACCGAGGATAGGGGATCCGACGAGAGCACCGCGAGTCCCGTGACGCGCGAGAACCGCTCGTGATGGGCGTGCGATGAAGGGATCGGGCGCCCGACGAGCAGGCGTTTGAACGAGAACGACGAACCGGCGTCGGACACGACGCTTCCAATCTGCCGACGAGGTTAGCTGACGGGCTCGACCTTGGAAGTGGTCTAGTGCCGACGCGTGCGATTGCGTCGGCCCATGCGCCCCAGAAGCCCAAATGGCTTCGGTGGTTCCCCCGTACCCGCCCGTTTGAGGGCGGTGATTAGGCGTTTTTCAGATTACGCCTGACGCCCAGCGCTGTCAACGAACGGTCGTGCCACTTCCACAGCGTGAGCTGCGCGAGGATCGCGCCGACGAGCGCGCACAGCATGTCCCACTGCGCGTCCCAGATGTCGCCTTGCGAGCCGAGGAAGTTGTTGGCCGCCGCGCCGCCGGCGATCGCGGACCACCATTCGATCATCTCGAAGAACGCCGAGAACGCGAGACAGATCGCCGTCACGCACACGGGCAGCCACTTCGATCTGATCTGGCCGAACGGCGACGTTCGGAGGAGCAGTTCGCGCGAGAGAATCGCCGGCACGATGCCCTGGACGAGGTGCCCGATCCGGTCGTAGTGATTGCGCGTGAAGCCGAACCACTCCTTCATCCACTCGCCGAGCGGCACGCGCTCGTACGTGTAGTGGCCGCCCACCATCAGGATGATGCAGTGGACGGCGATCATCCGGTAGAGCATCGGCGACAGCGGAAAGCGATTCGCCGTGGGAACGAGAATCGCCACGCCGATGAAGATGAACGACGTCTCCATCCACCACGTGGCGGGGTCGTAGGCGTTGGTGTGAGTGATGACCAGCCCGATCGCGACGATCGCGAGGAGCAGCAGCGGCTCGCGCCGCGACACGCTCACGTCGTCAGGCCGGAGCCTGCGGTGTGCTGGAAAACAGGGCTTCCGTCTGCTTGTTGAACATCACCCACAAGCCGTAGATGCCGAAGGCCGTGCCCAATGGAATCTTCGGGAGGCTGATGGCGCAGAGGATGATCGCGAAGATCCGCGCCCACGGTTTGTGCTGAAGGACGCCGTAGCCGCAGATGCCCCACAGGACCGCGAAGAGACCGAGGACGCCCGCGGCCGCCGTGCCGAAGATGCCGAGGAACGCGGCACCCGTGGCCGCGTCGGGATCGCCGCTCTGCCCGGCCATCGCGCTCAGAAACCCCATGCCCAGGGGAATGGCGATGGCCAGAAACGCCAGAAACGCCGCGCAGATCAGGAAAAGCACTCCAAGCACTTTCACATGTGTCTGCATCGGCGCTCCGTTTCTCTACTCGTCTTCGCCCGGCTCGCGCGACGCGATGTCGTCGAAGTCCTTGAGTTCGGTGAGATCTTCGTTCACGTCGTACATCGAGTCCATGCGGCCCGTGTAGCGTTCCTTGATCGGGCCCTTGGGGCCCTTCTCTTTGTTTTCCCAGCGCTTCTCGGAGCCCGCGCTCTTCTTCTTGGGCGGGCCGAAGTTGCGCGCGCGGTCGCCGATGCCCGGGGGCGGACCGAACCCGCCGCCGCGCGGGCTGCCGAAGCCGCCGCCCGGCCGAGGACCACCGAAGCCGCCGCCCGGACGCGGGCCGCCGAAGCCGCCGCCGGGTCGCGGACCCCCAAATCCGCCGCCCGGACGCGGGCCGCCCGGCCCGCGCTCTTCGCGCGGACGCGCCTCGCTCACCGACAAGCTGCGGCCCATGAAGGGCTGCTGGTTGAAGGCCTGCACCGCGGCTTCCGCCATCGGCCGATCGAGGTACTCCACGAACGCGAAGCCCCTCGGGCGACCGGTATCGCGGTCCACCGGGATGACGACTTGAGACGGCTCACCGACGCTCGCGAAATGCGAGCGCAGGTCCGCCTCGGTAGCCCCGTAGGGCATATTGCCAACGAACAGACGCACGGCCACAGACGTTTTCCTCAGTGTCGATTGATTGCGAACGGGATGTCGGACAGGGGTTTCACGAGCGGGGGGAAGAGAATGGTCGGGATCCTGAACCGGGTTGGAGAATAGCACAATCCCCACGGTGTAGTAACATTCTGGGATTCGACAGTCGGCCCTGGGCCCGGCTGTAGCCCCCATGTCCCAACTTGTCGTCCGCGGCGCCCGCACCCACAACCTCAAAGGGGTGGACCTCACGCTGCCGCACCGCAAGCTCATCGTCTTCACGGGCGTCAGCGGGTCGGGCAAGTCCTCCCTCGCCTTCGACACGATCTACGCCGAGGGGCAGCGCCGCTACGTCGAGTCGCTCTCGGCCTACGCGCGGCAGTTCCTGGAGCGGATGGAGAAGCCGGACGTCGATGCGATCGAAGGCATCGCGCCGGCCATCGCGATTCGCCAGAAGAACAGCATCCGGAACCCGCGCTCGACCGTCGGCACGACCACCGAAATCCACGACTACCTCCGCCTGCTCTGGGCCCGCGTGGGCCGGACGATCTGCCGGAAGTGCGGAAAGGAAGTCGAGCGCGAATCGCCGGAGATCGTCGCGTCCGCGCTCCTCGCCCTGCCCGCCGGCACGCGCCTGATGATCGGCTTCGATTGGCCGGTGATGACCGCGCCGGTGCCGTTGACCCCGTCCGCGGACGCCGAGGACGAGGGGACGTTGGACGATCGGACGTTGGACGGCGCCGAGATGGGCGCTGCGCCAACCGATCCCTTGCGCGAGACGCTGGAGAACCTGCGGAAACGCGGCTTCGGCCGCCTGCTCGTGAACGGCCGCGCGGTGTCGGTGGACGACGCGCTGGCGGTGATCGAGACGCTGCGGCCGGCCACGCACCTGTCGGTCATCGTCGATCGCATCAAGATCGAGGCGCCGGACGGCGCCAGCGAGAATCACGCGCGCGCGCGCATCACCGACTCGATCGAGACGTCGCTCCACGAAGGGGACGGCGCGTGCTTCGCGCTCGAGGTCGACGAGGCCGGCGCCATCGCGAAGACGCACCGGTTCAGCGAGCGGTTCGAGTGCCGCACGTGCGGCATCTCGTACGAGATCCCGCAGCCGCGGCTGTTTTCGTTCAACAATCCGTTCGGCGCGTGCCCGACCTGCCACGGCTTCGGCAACACGATCGAGCTCGACATGAATCTCGTCGTGCCCGATCAGGAAGTGTCGCTCAACGACGGCGCCATCGAACCGTGGACGAAGCCGCACTACCGCGCCTGCCTGGCGCAGTTGAAGAAAGCCGCGAAGACCGCGTCGGGCGCCGGCGAGCCGACGGTGCGCATGGACGTGCCGTGGTCGCAGTTGACCGACGCCGAGCGCGATCTGGTCGCCAAAGGGTTCGACGAGTACGAAGGCATCGACGGGTTCTTCCGCTGGCTCGAGCGCAAGAAGTACAAGGTGCACGTCCGCGTGTTCCTCAGCCGGTATCGTGGCTATCTCACCTGTCATGAATGCGGCGGCGCGCGCCTGAGAAAGGAAGCGCGCGATGTGCGCGTCGGCGGCCGGACGATCGACGCGGTCTGCGCGCTGACGGTGAAGGAGGCCGCGGCGTTCTTCGCCGGCCTGTCGCTGTCCGAGAAAGACGCGACGGTCGCCGAGAAGATCCTGCGCGAGATCACGCGCCGGCTCGGGTTCCTGACCGACGTCGGCCTCGACTACCTCACGCTCGACCGGTTGTCGTCGACGCTCTCGGGCGGGGAGTCGCAACGGATCAATCTCGCCACGTCACTCGGCTCGGCGCTCGTCGACACGCTCTACGTGCTCGATGAGCCGTCGATCGGTTTGCACCCGCGTGACAACGAGCGCCTCATTGCGATCCTGCGGCAGCTGCGCGATCAGGGCAACACCGTTCTCGTCGTCGAGCACGACGCCGACATGATCCGCGTGGCGGACTGGGTGGTGGACCTCGGCCTCGGCGCCGGCGAGCACGGCGGACGCATCTTGTACTCCGGCGAGCTCGAGGGCCTGATGAAGGACGCGCGGTCGCTGACGGCGCGCTACCTGCGCGACGACCTCGCGATTCCGGTGCCGCAGACGCGCCGGCGCGCGCTCGTGCAGAAGATGCGGCTCACCGGCGCGTCGGAGCACAACCTCAAGGACATCGATCTCGATATCCCGCTCGGCGTGCTGACGTGCGTCACCGGCGTGAGCGGCTCGGGCAAGAGCACGCTCGTGCACGACGTGATCTACGCGGCCCTCAAGCGCATCAAGGGCGACTGGGACAAACCCGTCGGCCAGTTCCGTGGCCTCGAAGGCGCCGAGTACATCTCGGACGTGATCCTGGTCGACCAGCAGCCGATCGGCCGCACGCCGCGGTCCAACCCGGTGACCTATCTGAAGGCGTTCGATCCGATCCGCGAGCTGTTCGCCGCGACGAAGGACGCGAAATCGCGCAGCCTCACGGCGAGCAGCTTCTCGTTCAACGTGCCCGGCGGACGCTGCGAGGCCTGCGAGGGCGAAGGCGTCGTTCGCGTCGAGATGCAGTTTCTCGCCGACGTGTTCGTGCCCTGCGACCAGTGCGAAGGCAAGCGGTTCCGCCAGGTCGTCCTCGACGTGAAGTTCAAGGGCAAGAACATCGACCAGGTCCTCGACATGACCGTGCGCGAAGCGCTCGCGTTCTTTTCGGGCGCGCCGAAGGTCACCCGGCGCCTGGCCGTGCTCGATGAGATTGGTCTCGGCTACCTCCGTCTCGGTCAGGCGGCGACGACGTTGTCGGGCGGCGAGGCGCAGCGGATCAAGATCGCGTCGCATCTGGCGACGCAGGGCGGCGAGCGGATGCTCTACATCCTCGACGAGCCGACGACCGGCCTGCACTTCGACGACATCGTGAAACTGCTCGCGGCGTTCCGGAAACTGCTGGCCAATGGCCACACGCTGCTGGTCATCGAGCACAATCTCGATGTGCTGAAGACCGCGGATTGGATCGTCGATCTCGGGCCGGAAGGCGGGGAAGCCGGCGGCTACCTGCTGGCCGTCGGCACCCCCGAGCAAGTCGCCAATGTGCCCGGGTCGTATACCGGGCAATATCTCAAACGCGTGCTCGCGCTGGGACGGGATGCCGACGAGCACGACGACGGAGACAAGGAATGAGGCGGGCGCGGGTGGCTGCGGTCGTCGCCATGATGGCGGCGTCATTTACTGGTGTCAGCGGACAGGACTGGCAGGGCGTGATCGCGCAATTGCGCGACGGCAACGCCGGAAAGCGGATCGACGCGCTGCGGCAACTGAATGCCGCGAACTACGTGGCCGCGGCGCCGTACGTCGCGCCGCTCGTGACCGATCCCGACGACAACGTGCAGTTCGCGGCGATCGACGCGGAGCTGACGTTCTTCCTGAACGAGCCCGTCGACGCCGGACAGAGCGGCAGCCGCGCGCTCGAGGCGTTCAACGCCGGACCGCTCGTGCGGTCCGCGATCCGCGAGCCGGAGATCCTGATCGACCATCTGATCACCGCCACCGCGGACCGCAATTCGCGGATTCGCTTTGACGCGCTGCACGCGCTCGGCGTCATTGCCGAATCGGGCCGCGGCGGCGTGATGACCGCCGACATGGTCAAGCGGCTGATGACCGGGCTGCAGCACTCGGATCCGGTGATGCGCGCCGCCACCGCCCGAGTGCTCGGCCGCCTGCGCGCCGGTGACGCCGGTGATGCGCTGATCGCCGTGCTCAACGACAAGAGCGAACTCGTCGAGCAGTTTGCGGCCGAGTCGCTGGGGCTGCTGCGGCACGACCGCGCCGTGCAGGCGCTGACCGACCGCGTGGCGTTCTTCGCCAAGGGCGAGCGCGCCAACGAGGCGTTGCTGGCGCTGGCGCGCATCGCGCACGGATCGTCGCGCGCGCTGTTTCGCGGACGGCTCGCCGATCCGGACGCGGCCGCGCGCCGTGCCGCCGTCGAGGCGCTCGGCCGCATGGGCGACCGCGCGTCGCTCGACGCGATTCGCAACCTCGCGAAGAACGATCCGTCGAACGACGTGCGCCTCGCCGGCTTGTTTGCGCTGAACGCGTTGGGTGAACCCCAGGCCGCCGGCCTCGCGCTCGTCGTCGGCCAACAGGGGCTCGGCGCGCAGGCGCGGGACTATCTGCTCGAAATCGGCCCCGCGGCCGCGACCGCGGTCGCGGCCGCGATGACGACGGCGTCCGACCCGCGCGCGCGCGCGGAACTGACGCATCTCATCGGCTTCATCGGCGGCCAGGCCAACATCAGCGCGCTCGAGACCATGACGCGCGACGCCGATCCGCGCGCCGCCCGCGCCGCGGCCGACGCGCTCGCGCGACTTCGCCGGTAGCCTTGATCCGCGTACTTCCTGATGACTTCTACGATCGCCCGACGCTCGAGGTCGCTGGCGATCTCATCGGCAAAGTCCTCGTGCACACCGGTCGCGGCCGGCGAACCTCCGGCATCATCGTCGAAGTCGAGGCCTACATTGGCGAGGACGACCCTGCGTGTCATGCGGCGCCGGGTCCGACGCGGCGCAACGCGCCGCTCTACGGACCGCCCGGCCGCGCGTATGTCTATCTGAACTACGGGATTCACTATCTGGTGAACGCCGTCACCGAGCGTGAGGGCTTCCCGGCGGCCGTGTTGATCCGCGCGCTCGAGCCGCTCGAGGGGATTCGGTTGATGCGGCGCCGCCGCGGTCTGGCGGCGGACGCTGATGCCCGGCTGTGCTCGGGGCCGGGCAATCTCACCGTCGCGCTCGCGATCGGGCCCGGACACAACCAGGCGGATCTCACGCGCGGCCCGCTCACGATCGAAGATCAGGGCCTGCCGGCGAGAGACGTGATCTGGACGCCGCGCATCGGCATCCGCGTCGGCACCCGGCGTCCGTGGCGGTGCGTGGCGAAACCTACTTCGTCGTACTCGTAATCGGCACGGCGATCTTCAGCCGGCTGCTGCCGCGCAGGATTTCGAGCGTCGCCGTGCCGCCGATCTTCGCGTCCCACATCAACTGAAGCAGGTCGTTGACGGTCGCGACGGGCTTGCCGTCGAACGAGAGCAGGACGTCGCCGCGCCGGAGCCCGGCGCGCGCCGCGCCCGATGTCGCGCTCGTGGGGTAGGCCACGACGACCGACGGCGTCGTGATGCCGAATTCGCGCGCGCGCTCGCGGTTGACGCCGACGTCTTCGAATTGCACGCCCGCGATCGTGCCCCACGCCACCGCGCCGTTCTCGCGCAGCTCCTTCATGATCCGCTGCGCGAGGTTCGCCGGGATCGCAAAGCCGAGACCCTCGGACCCGCCGCCGCGGCTGTAGATCATCGAGTTGATGCCGATCAGCTCGCCGCGGCTGTTGACGAGGGCGCCGCCGGAGTTGCCCGGGTTGATCGCCGCGTCGGTCTGGATCATCTGACCGTAGGCGCCGATCTGCGCGCCCGTGCGGCCTTTTGCCGACACGATGCCGAGCGTCACCGTCTGGTTGAACTCGAACGGATTGCCGATCGCCAGCACCCACTCGGCGATGCGCACTTTGTCGGAGTCGCCCCACTTCAGCGTGGGCAGACCCTTCGCGTCCACTTTCAGCAGCGCCAGGTCCGAGACCTCGTCGAGGCCGACGATCTTCGCCGCCAGATCGCTGCGGCCGGCCGGCAGCGACACGCGCACGTCGCGGATCGTCCCGCCGTTGCCGATGAGCACGTGCGCGTTCGTGAGGATGTAGCCGTCTTCGGAGACCACGACGCCGGAGCCGAGACTCTGCGCCTCGCGCTCCGAGTACTGGCGGCCGCCGCCGAAGAAGAAGTCCATGAACGGGTCGTTGCGCTGCTGGATGATCTGCGTCGATGAGATGTTGGCCGACGCCTGCACCGCCAGCTCCGCGATGGCGGAGAGATCCGGCAGCCCCTGGCCGGCGGCCGCGGCCGTCGCCGCGCGCGGGGTGGACGGCGTCGCCTGCGAACCGGCAAACGTGGCCGATGTCTGGCCGAGCCGTCCGCTGATCACGAACCCGGCGGCCAGGCCCGCCACGAGGAGGAGGCTGTAGACGAAGTAGTGTCGTTTGCTCATGAGAAGGGCTCGG
Organism: Acidobacteriota bacterium; assembly: GCA_004297655.1. Classification (GTDB taxonomy): domain Bacteria; phylum Acidobacteriota; class Vicinamibacteria; order Vicinamibacterales; family SCN-69-37; genus SCUN01. Next base: position 9,656 of record SCUN01000070.1, read on the forward strand.
CGGAATCAGCGCACGTCAACGCGCCGCGGCGCGGCGCCGTGCGTTTTCGGAATCGTAATGGTCAACACCCCGTCGGCCAGCTCCGCGGAGACGCGGCTGCTGTCGACGGGCTGTCCAAAAGCAAAGACGCGCGCGAACGCGCCGTGGCCGCGTTCGAGCTGGTGGTAGCGCTGCGGGCAGTCCGTTCCTGAGCGCTCGCCGCTCACCGACAACTCATGGCCGTGACATTCGATCCGGACCTGGTCGCGCGCCATCCCGGGCACTTCCATGGTGACGACATAGCGGTCGTCACACTCGTGCAGGTCGGCCGCGGGCACCCACCCGGAGGACGCCCGTCCGAGCAGGCTGTCGAGCTGTTCCCTCATGGTGAGGAGATCGCGCGACGGATCCCAGGGCATGACCCCATCGTAGCAAATAGCTATAATGAGCAGTTCCGGAAGGCACTTCAGAGACGACCTATGAGTTCAGTGACCGCCAATCGTTTGAAGAAGGGCATGCTCATCAAGATGGGCGATGACCTGCTCCGCGTGTTCGACACGCACCACCTCACGCAGGGCAACAAGCGCGCCCACATGCAGGCCAAGATGCGCGACATCCGCACCGGCCGCATCGTGGACCACAAGTTCCGCGCGGAAGAAGACGTCGAGCGCGCCATCCTCGAGGAGCACGAGATGCAGTTCCTCTACAAGGACGGCGACCAGTATCACTTCATGAACACCGAGACCTATGAGCAGATCCATCTGAACGCCGAGGAGCTGGGCGAGGCCGTCGGATACCTGCTGCCCGAGACGAAGATCAACGTCGAGTTCTACGACGAGAAGCCGATGGGCGTGAACCTGCCCGTGACGGTCGATCTCAAAGTCACGGAGACCGTGCCCGGGATCAAGGGCGCGACGGCGGCCGCCCAGGTCAAACCGGCGACCTGCGAAACCGGCCTCGTCGTGATCGTGCCAGCGTTCGTGAACGAGGGCGATATGATCCGCATCAGCACGGAGACAGGCGAATACCTGTCGCGCGTCTAAGTTCGACGTCACACGTCACAGGTCACAAAAATGGATCAACCGAGGTCGGGCAGCGGCGGCTGGATCGAAGTCATCACGGGCAGCATGTTTTCCGGGAAGAGCGAGGAGCTCATCCGGCGGCTGCGCCGCGCGCAGATCGCGAAGCAGCAGGTCCAGATCTTCAAGCCCGCGATCGACAACCGGTACAGCGACGAGGAAATCGTGTCGCACAGCTCGATGAAGATCGCGTCGTCCAACGTGCGGACCTCGCGCGAGCTGCTCGAGCAGGTGAAGCCGGAGACTGAGGTCGTCGGCATCGACGAAGGGCAGTTCTTCGACCCGGAGCTGCCAGCCGTGTGCAACACGCTCGCCGATCAGGGCAAGCGCGTCATCGTCGCGGGGCTCGACCAGGACTACCTGGGCAAGCCGTTCGAGCCGATGCCGCAGCTGCTTGCGATCGCCGAGTACATCACGAAGACGCTGGCGATCTGCATGGTGTGCGGCGGTCCGGCGAATCACACGCAGCGGCTCGTGCAGTCGACCGAGCGTGTGCTGGTGGGCGCGAGCGGCGCGTACGAAGCGCGTTGCCGGAAGTGTTTCGATCCGACGCTGGCGGGTTAGGTGAGCGGGTCAGCGGGAGGGCGGTCCGGGTCTCTAGCGGGACAGAAGCCACTCGACGAGACCCTGCCCTGACGACATGGGATCCCCGAGGAACGTCGGCGGCGTGAGCCAGACGAACGCCAGGATCGCGATGACCCACAAGTCGTAGGCCACCGTCGCGCGCTCGTCGGTCCAGTAAAGCGCGCGCCACAGGATGCGCGACGGCCCGACGCGGTCCGGTTGCGGCTTGTTGTTCAGCACGAGATACGTGAAGTAGATGCGGTTGGCGACGGTCACGACCGACAGCACCGCGATCACCCACATCACGGCGGCCATGCGATTCGTGAAGGCGCCGATCATGAAGAGCACGATGCGCTCCGGCCGCTCCATGAAGCCGACCTTGCATTTGTCGATTTCGCACTCGGCCCGCGCGCGCGCGTAGCTCGTCATCGTCGCGAAGACCATCGCGATCGACGTGATGAGGACATAATCCACGCGGCCCTTGGACGCGTAAAGGCAGACGAGGCCGACCGACAGCGCGAGATCCGAGAGCCGATCGATGACCGAGTCCCAGAAGCCGCCGAACTTGCTCATCTTGCCGGAGTCGGCGGCGACCTTGCCGTCGATGAAATCGAAGACGTTCGCGCCGAGCATGATGAAGCCGGCTGAAATGAAGTGGCCGCGCCAGAGGTCGTAGCCGGCCCAGATGTTGATCAGGACGCCGGTGAAGGTCAGGACGTTCGGATGGATGTGGAGCGCGACGCACGCGCGGATGATGAGCCGCAGCGGGAAGTTGAACAACGCGCCGATGGCGCCGGTAAACGTCATGAATCGCAGCGGTTTGCGCTGGTCGAAAGATCCAGCGGATAGTAGCACATGGCCATTCACGACCTGAAGGAGCAGATTGGCAGTTTGCCGGAGCAACCCGGCGTGTATGTGTTCTCGAACCGCGAGGGCGAGACCATCTACGTCGGCAAGGCCCGCGTGCTCCGCGATCGCGTCCGAAGTTATCTCGGCGCCGCCGGGATGAACCCGCGGATCGACGCGCTCTTGCGCGACGCCGCCGCGCTCGAGGTCATCGTCACCGACTCGGTCGTCGAGGCCCTCGCCCTCGAGAACGGGCTGATCAAGCAGCGCAATCCGAAGTTCAACGTCCTGCTGCGCGACGACAAGACCTATCCGTACCTGCAGCTCACGCTGCACCTGGCGCGCGACGAGCAGGC
>SCUN01000071.1 GCA_004297655.1 Acidobacteriota bacterium
GCGGCGTTGACCTCATGGCAGCGACACTCTTTGGTGAAAGCGCCTCGCGGGCTGTCGTGAGCGTCGCGCCCGCCGACACCGCGACGCTGTTGGCCGCGGCGAAGAAACTCGGCGTGGCCGCGCGAAAGATCGGCGTGACCGGCGGTTCCTCGATCAAAATCGCGATCGAGGGCGCCGGGGTTGTGATCGAATGTCCCGTGACCGACGCCGAATCGCGGTGGTCGACCGGTTTGTCGAAGTGGTTTGGGCCGAAGGACTAGAAGGACACATGGACAAGTTCCGGGAAGAGTGCGGCATCTTCGGCATTCACGGCCACACCGAGGCCGCCAACCTCACGTATCTCGGTCTCTACGCGCTCCAGCACCGCGGCCAGGAAAGCGCCGGTATCGCGGCGACCGACGGCGAACGGCTGTCGATGCACAAGACGATGGGCTACGTGGCCGACGGGTTCGATGAGTCGGTGCTCGCGGGCCTGGCCGGCACCGCGGCCGTGGGACACGTCCGGTATTCCACCGCGGGCGAAAGCGGTTTGAAGAACGCGCAGCCGATTCTGATCGACTGCGCGCACGGCGAGATCGCGATCTGCCACAACGGCAATCTCGTGAACGGCAGCGAGCTGCGCGACCGGCTCGTCGCCGAAGGCGCGATCTTCCAGACCACCAGCGACACGGAAGTGCTGCTGCACCTCTACGCGCGCTCGAAGGCGCCGACGCCCGAGGCCGCGTTGACCGAGGCCGTCTCGCAGGCGCAGGGCGCGTTCTCCCTCGTGCTGCTGACGAAGGACCGCCTCATCGCCGTGCGGGATCCGCACGGCTTCCGGCCGCTCACCCTCGGGAAACTCGACGACGGCTGGGTGGTCGCGTCGGAGACGTGCGCGCTCGACCTGATCGACGCCACGCACGTGCGCGACATCGAGCCCGGCGAGATGTTCATCTCGGGCCCGGACGGCACGAAGTCGATCCGGCCCTTCGCGCCGGCGCCGAAGGCGCACTGCATCTTCGAGCACGTGTATTTCGCGCGGCCCGATTCGAGCGTGTTCGGCCAGAGCGTGAACGAGGCCCGCACCGCGTTCGGGCGCCGGCTCGCCATCGAGCATCCCATCGATGCCGACGTCGTCGTGCCGATTCCCGATAGCGGCGTGTGCGCGGCGACCGGCTTCGCCGAGGCCTCGCGGCTCCCCATGCGGATGGGCCTGATCCGTAATCACTACGTCGGCCGCACGTTCATCGAACCGCAGCAGAGCATTCGCCACTTCGGCGTGCGCGTGAAGCTGAACCCGGTGCGCAGCATTCTCGAAGGCCGCCGCGTCGTGCTCGTCGACGACTCGATCGTGCGCGGGACGACGAGCCGGAAGATCGTGAAGATGGTGCGAGCCGCGGGCGCGCGCGAAGTGCACATGCGGATTTCGTGTCCGCCGACGATTTCCCCGTGCTTCTACGGCGTCGATACGCCGCGGCGCGCGGAGCTGATCGCGGCGACCCACTCGCTCGAGGAGATTCGCAAGTACATCGGCGCCGATACGCTCGGCTATCTCAGCCTCGAGGGCTTGCTCACCTCGGTGGGCCCGGAACGGAAGAGCTACTGCACCTCGTGTTACACGGGCGAGTACCCGGTGGCGTTTCCGCGCGACGAAGCCGCGTATCAGCAGCTCGCGCTCAAGCTCAAAGAGTAAGCACCATGAGTCATCGCCGGCCATTGTCGTGGGTGATCGCCGTATGCGTGACGCTGGCCGGGCTCGGCGTCACCGGCGAAGTCGTTCGGGCCCAGGGCCCGCTCGCCGCGGCGATCGACTCGCTCGGTGCGTTCGATTTTCCGACGCGCATGGCCGCCGCGCGCACCATCCGCCGAGCCCAGGCCGCCGAGGCGGTTCCCGCGTTGACCGCCGCGGTAAAGACCCACAAGGACAGCTACGTGCGCTACCGCGCGCTGGTGCTGCTGACCGGCTTCGATGACAAGGGCACGCCGGATCTCATCGTCTCGATCATGGGCGATCGAAACGACCGCTTGCGCGCTCTGGCCTACGAGTGGTTCGAGGGACACCCGGCGTCGGCGCCACTGCCGGCGCTGATCGAGGCGCTGCCGAGAGAATTGTCCGAGTTCGTGAGGCCGGCGCTGACCCGTGCGATGGCGGC
>SCUN01000072.1 GCA_004297655.1 Acidobacteriota bacterium
ATGCGAGCCTCGACCGCGCGGCGGAACGGGCGGCGACCCGCTCATGAGCAGTTCCCGACGGCAGGCGCGCGAAGCGGCGCTGAAGACGCTCTATCTGTTTGAAGTGGGCCAGACGACGGCGCAGCAGGCGATCGGCTCGTATTTCCGCGAGCACGATCCGAAGGCGTCCGAGGATGTGAAGGCGTTTGCGTCCGAACTGGTCTACGGGACGTCCAACGAGCGGTTCGATCTGGACAAGGCGCTCGAACCGCACCTGACGGGATGGCGGCTTGACCGGCTGTCGGTGCTCGACCGCATGATTCTCCGGATGGGTCTGTGGGAGCTGAAGCATCATCCCGAGACGGCGCCGGCGATCGTGATCAACGAGGCGATGGAACTGGCCCGGACGTTCACGTCCGAAGACGCGGTGAAGTTCATCAACGGCGTGCTTGACGCCGCCCGGGCGGCAGCCCCTTTGAGGAAGAGTTGAAGAAGTTGAGTTATGTCCAGCGAACTTGAACAGATCGCGCAGCGCAAAGCGAAGCTCGCCGAGCTGATCGCCCTCGGCGTCACGCCGTATCCGAACCAGTTTGCCCGGACGGCCACCGTGTCCGCGGTGGTCGAGGCGCACAGCGCCAAGGATGGCCCGACGCTCGAGGCCGAGCAGCCACAGGTCAAGGCCGCGGGCCGGATTCTGAGCATGCGGTCGTTCGGCAAGGCGAACTTCCTGGTGCTGTCCGACGGCCTTCAGCGCATTCAAGTCTACGTGCGCGAAGACTCGGTGCCGCCGCTCGATTTCCAGATCTTCAAACAGCTCGACTTCGGCGACCAGATCGGCGTCGAGGGCCGGGTGTTTCGCACCAAGACGAACGAGCTGACGATCTTCGCGTCGCGGATTCACTTCCTGGCGAAGTGCCTCGTGCCGCTGCCGGAGAAGTGGCACGGTCTGTCCGACATCGAGACCCGCTATCGCCAGCGCTACCTGGACCTCATCGTGAATCCGGATTCGCGCAAGGTGTTCGAGGCCCGCGCGAAGACGGTCGCGGGCATTCGCAAGTTCCTCATCGATCGCGGTTTCCTGGAAGTGGAAACGCCGATGATGCAGCCGATCGCCGGCGGCGCGCTGGCCCGGCCGTTCAAGACGCATCACAACACGCTCGACATGCCGCTCTACCTGCGCATCGCGCCGGAGCTGTATCTCAAGCGGCTGACCGTGGGCGGCATCGAGAAGGTCTTCGAGATCAATCGCAACTTCCGGAACGAAGGCATCTCGACGCAGCACAATCCCGAGTTCACGATGCTCGAGTTCTACGAAGCCTACGTGGACTATCAGCATCTGATGGCGATGACCGAAGAGATGCTGGCGACGGTGGCGCGCGAGGTCACCGGCGGCACGACGCTCACCTGGGGCGACGCGTCGATCTCGTTCGCGGCGCCGTTCCGTCGGCTTTCGTTGCGTGACGCCGCGGCCGCGCGGGCCGTCGAGAAACTGGGAGGCTCGCTCACGGGTGATGCCCTTCGCGAGCGCGCCACGGCCGAGAGGGTCGCGAAGGCGCTCCATCTCGAGGTGAAGCCGGGGCATGGCGCGGGGAAGATCGCGACGACGATCTTCGAGGGGCTGTGGGAGAAGGACCTCGTGCAGCCGACGTTCGTCTACGA
>SCUN01000073.1 GCA_004297655.1 Acidobacteriota bacterium
GCGGCATCCTGCCGATTGCCGCGGCCGCGCGGCGTGACCACTCGGCGCGCCTGCTCTTCCCTGCCGCCAACATCGCCGAGGCCGCAATCGTCGATGGGCTCGCCCTCTTTGCGGTGAAGTCCCTGTTCGAGGCGGCACAGGTATTCAGCGCCGAGCGTCCCGAACCCTCCTCGCGGCCGGAGGCCGCGCGTACGAACGTTGAACCCTCATCGGAGGATGACCTCTCTGATGTGAGTGGCCAACTCCTGGCGCGCCGCGCGCTCGAGATCGCGGCGGCCGGCGGCCACCATCTCCTGCTCTGTGGTCCGCCCGGCGCGGGCAAGACGATGCTGGCGAGGCGGATGCCCGGGATTTTGCCGCCGCTGTCGGCGGACGAAGCGCTGACGGTGACCACGATCCACTCCATCGCCGGCACGCTGCCGCCTGGCGCCGGGCTCGTGAGCACGCGTCCCTTTCGGGCGCCGCATCACACGTGCTCGGACATCGCGCTCGTCGGCGGCGGCGCGAATCCGCGGCCCGGCGAGCTGAGCCTGGCGCACGAGGGCGTGCTGTTTCTCGACGAATTGCCGGAGTTCAGCCGTCGGGCCATCGAAACGCTGCGGCAGCCGCTCGAGTCCGGGTCGATCACGATCGCGCGGGCGGCACGCATCGTGGAGTTTCCGGCGCGGATCACGCTCGTCGGCGCCATGAATCCCTGCCCATGCGGATACGCGAACGAGGACCGGCGCCGGTGCAAATGCGCCCCCGCGGTGATCGAGCGGTATCGCGCGCGGCTCTCCGGACCGATGCGCGACCGGTTCGACCTGTCGGTCGATGTGCGGGCCGTGCCGTGGCGGGACTGGCGTTCCGCCGTGCGCGGCGAACCGACGGCGGCCGTCCGCGCGCGCGTCGTCCGCGCGCGCGCGGCGCAGACGACGCGCCATGGCGTGCTCAACGCGCAACTGACCGGGGCGGCGTTGCGGACGGCCTGCGCGCTGGACGGGGCCGGCGAGCGGCTGCTCGCGCTCGGCGCGCGGCAGCTCGAGCTGAGCGCGCGCGGCGTCACGCGTGTGCTGCGCGTGGCCCGGACGATCGCGGATCTCAACGGGCGCATGGCCATCGCGCCGGGCGACGTCGCGGAAGCTCTGCAGTTCCGGCCGCCGGGCCACGCGCCCGAGAATCGGGAAAGATCGTAGACATAGCCTAAACAAAGGAGTATCGTATGTACATGCCAAAGAAGCCGCTTTCCGTCACCCTCGAGGAGGACAACATCCTCTGGCTGCGGGGACAGACCGCGGCCGGCAAGCAGCGGAGCCTGAGCGAGGCGCTCGACGTCCTCGTGACCTCCGCACGGCAGGCCGGCTACGGCACGACCCCGCGGTCGGTGGTCGGCACGATCGACATCGCCTCGTCCGATCCGGCGCTGCTTCGGGCGGACGCCGACGTCCGGGCGCGGGTGAAGGCGTCGATCGCCCAGCCGTTCCCCGGTGCCGTCAAGGCCGGTCGCGGTAAGCGGAAGGCCCGGCAATGACCAGGATCAACGCGTTCGTCACCGACACCCACCCGCTGTTGTTCCATGCGTCCGGGGGCGCTCGCCTGGGCAAGCGCGCGCGGGCGATCTTCGACGCCGCGGAGGACGGCCGCGCCATCATCTACGTGCCGTCGGTCGTGATCTGGGAAGTCGGACTGCTCGCCCGGGCGGTGCGGGTCAATCTGCATCGCCCGGTGCGGGCGTTCTTCGCGGATCTCTTCAGCAACTCGGCGTTTCAGCCCCACCCGCTCGATGCCGCCCAGGCCTTCGATGCAGAAGAGTTGCGGTTCACCCGCGACACCTTTGACGCGCTTGTCACCGCGGCCGCCAGGGACCTCGAACTGCCCCTGATTACCCGGGACGAGGCCATTGGCGACTCCGGGGCGGTCAAGACAATCTGGTAGCCCCGATGTGCTTTTGAATGTTACACTTGCA